>JAQTSG010000050.1 GCA_028711415.1 Patescibacteria group bacterium
ATTAAGGTCAACCAATGAATTTTTTTTCTTAAAATCAGTTTTAGAAATTTTACATAAAAATAAGGGCCTAATGGTTTTTATGTCGCATGGCCGGTTTACGGAGCAAAGCCGGCTTTATTATTCTTTACGCAATTTAATTAAGTCTGCCTTTAGCCGTCAGACTCCCGCTCTGGTTAGTCTATTTTGGAAAAATAGTTTTAATTATTTGGATTTTTATATCAATGCCACGCTTTCGTATGATATTGAAGCGCCAAAAAACGCGCGGCATAAAATTCATTTCCCGCATGTTATTACCCCGAAAACAAAACACGATGTTTTCTCTCCCGTGATTGAACAAATGACCGATATTTTTATGACCGGGAATATTTACGCTAGAGATTTATCCGACTATTGCCATGACAAAAATATTAAAAAAATTCCCTCTCTTCATAAGATTGGCAGCCCTAAATCAGATTATCTGTTTAATAAAAAAGTTAATAGGGGAGAGTTTCTTAAAAATATCGGCCTTGACCCTAATTTACCCACGGTTTTTTACGCTCCGACCTGGAATCAGGAAGCCAGTATACCCACTTGGTTAGAGCATATTCTAGAAATCCCGGACAAATATAAGGTTAATCTTATTATAAAAATTCATCCCGGAGCGTACATTAACCCAAAGAGTAAAAGATTCAGCGGCGGGGTAGACTGGAAAACTTTTTTTGAGGCGGAACATTTGCGTAAAAAAAGAATCTATAACGCCCTAAACGAAGACTCGGCGGAGTTTGTAATGGTAAGCGATATCGCGATTACCGACATCAGCACCATTTGGATTGAATTTTATTTGCTTAGAAAAGATATTATCTTTTTAGACATACCTGATTTTTTTAAGAAGTATGAAAAAAATTCATTGGGAGAATTCAGAGATACTTACGGCTACCTCGTTAAAGACGTTTATGAAATGAACGGTCTTATTGAGGCGATATTAAATAAAACATTCGCTAAGAAAACCCCTCCTTTTTTAGATAATGAATTAATTTATAATAAAGGCGAGGCGGCGCAGGCGGCCTTTAACGTTATTGAAAAACTATATAAAGCGTATGCTTCATAGACAAATAACCAAGTTGCCAAAATTTTTCTTTAATTTATATGAATGGCTATTGATAAGGTCATACCCTAGGTATCAGCCGGTTTTTTATAGAGGGAAATTAACCGCGGGATCGGACAGGGATTGTTTAGACAGGTGGAAGTTAATTAAAGAGGAAATTAAAAAGTTTAAAATCAAAACAGTTGTCGATATTGGCTGCGCTGAAGGGTTTTACGTGCTGCAATCAGCTAAAGAGTGCGGCTGCCTTTCTTTAGGGGTTGAGGCCGATATAAGGCGTTTAAGTATGGCGCAGAGCCAAACAACTTCAGAAAAAATTATGCCGGCCGGATTTTTATTGGCGGAAGTTGATGAACAATTTATAGAAAAAATGCCTGCTTTTGATTTAGTTATATTTATGTCAGTGATGCATCATCTGATGTATTCCAGGGGAGAGGAATATTGCCGTAACCTTTTAAATAAATTGAGGGGAAAAATTAACAAAGTCATGATTTTTGAAATGGGGCAATCCGATGAATTGGAAAATGCTTGGGCCGCAAAATTACCCGACATGGGCAGCGACCCCCACCAGTGGATTGCTGTTTTTTTGAAGTCAGCCGGATTCAGCGAGGTTACAAAAATAGGTGAAAGCGATTCTTATAAAAAAGATAAAAATAGGGCTATTTTCAGAGCGGTACCATAGAATTTTTTAATTTTGCCACCGGAGAAGATTTTGCCAATATTAAGACAAAAAATAATTTAATATGATAAAAAATGATAAATTAAAAGTTCTGTGTTTAAGCTTCTGGACACCTCCCGTGGTTCGCCCGCAATCTATTTTAATCGGCAAAATGATTCCGGAATGGATAAAGCAAGGTCTTCGGCCGGTTATTGTCGCTTACGAAGAGTGCGGCGACTGGGATATAAACGCGCCTGTTTTTAAAATCCCTATTTTTTCCTTAAATAAATTTTTAAATAGGATTACGCCATTAAGGGAGTATCTTAAATTCAGGTACTATAAGAAAAAAGCAAACGCCATAAAGAAAATAGCGCGAGAAAACCAGGTTGACCTTATTTTTTCTTTTTCCAAGCCGATGGACAGCAATATTATCGGGGCCATGCTTAAAAAAAACCTTAATATTCCCTTTGTTTCGCATTTCAGCGATCCCTGGCATGATGATCCGTATAAATCTCTTTCTAAATTAAACGCGAGATTTATTTACCTTCAGGAAAAATTTATTGTGAAAAATAGCGATAAGGTTATCTTTACGAACGAAGCGGCAAAAGACTTGGTTATGAAGAAATTTCCTGGAAATTGGATGGAGAAAGCGGCTGTAGTTCCGCATTGTTTTGATTTAAAAGATTATCCGGAGGTTAAAAAAGGAGATTCTGATGAATTTATTATTAGTTATATCGGCGCTTTTTATAAACAAAGAAATCCCGAACTGCTGTTTAAGGCCTTGCAAAAAATAATAAATAAGTGGCCTGATTTTATTCGCAAATTTAAAATTGAATTAATCGGCGCGGCCAGCGATTATACCGGTTATAGCGCTGAAAGCATAACCAAGATGGCGGATCTTTATGGTTTAAAAGATAACATAGAAATTATCCCGCCGATAAGTTATGAAGAGAGTTTAAAATATATGAAATTGTCTGATTGTTTAGTCGTGATTGACGCCGATATGCCGGGTAGCCCATTTTTACCCTCAAAGGTTGTTGATTACGCCGGTAGCGGCAAGGCTATTTTAGGGATAACCCCGGATAATAGTCCGACGGCCCAATTTTTAAAAGGTCTGGGCTGCGAATCGTTTAATTATGGTCAAGTTAACGAATTATCTAAATATCTTCTAAGGTTAATCTCTGGAGAAATAAAAATAGAAATAAATAAAGAATATTTAGAGCAGTATGATGTGCGAAACACTACTGCCAAGCTAATTAAATTATTTAATGAGGTGTTAGCAAATTAAAATTATTAATATGAATTCAGGTAAAAATATGCCGGCTTCTGGCGGAAAAATCGCTATTATTTTAGGCACCAGGCCGGAGATTATAAAAATGTCGCCGATAATCAGGGCTTGCAAAAAAAGAGGGCTTAACTATTTTATCTTACATACCGGCCAGCACTATAGCTATGAGATGGATAAAAAATTTTTTGAAGATTTGGAAATCAGGAAGCCAAAGTATAACTTAAATGTTGGCGGCCATGAATACCGTAAACAGGTTGGGCTTATGATTAGGGAAATTATGGGCATTTTAGCCAAGGAAGGGCCGGAAGTGGTATTGGTTCAGGGCGATACCAACAGCGTTTTAGCCGGAGCTTTGGCCGCCAATAAGCTCGGAATTAAAATTGGCCATCACGAGGCGGGACTGCGAAGCCACGACTTAACTATGCTAGAAGAAACTAACCGGATTATAACGGACCATATTTCCGATTTTTTATTCGCGCCCACAGCCGATGCCTTTAAAAATCTAAAAGACGAAGGGATTGCTGACGACAAAGCGTCTTTAACCGGCAATACCGTGGTTGATGCTGTTTTTCAGAATCTTGAACTGGCCAATAAAAAAAGCGATATTCTTAAAAAATTGAACTTGGAGGGCAAGGATTATATTTTAGCTACGGCGCACCGGGCGGAAAACGTAGACATAGAAGAGCGTTTAAAAGGTATTTTAGAAGGGTTAGCTTTAGTGGCTAATGATTTTAATTTGCCAATAATTTATCCGATTCATCCCCGAACTTTAAATAACATAAAAAAATTTGGTTTTAAAATTCCGCCGGGGGTAAGAGCGATATCGCCCTTGGGCTATCTTGATTTTTTGCGATTAGAGTCAAAGGCAAATCTAATAATTACGGATTCCGGAGGTTTGCAGGAAGAAGCTTGTATTTTAAAAATTCCCTGCGTGACTATCAGGGATAATACCGAGAGGCCGGAAACGATAAAAGCCGGCGTCAATATTCTGGCTGGCGTTGAGCCAAATAAGATATGGCAATCAGCTAAAAAAATAATTAAAAGCAGAAAAAAATGGATCAATCCTTTTGGCGACGGTAGGGCCGCGGAAAGAATAGTTGGGGCTTTAGCAAGCTCTGGCAAAAATAAAGATTATTAATGAGCGGAGTAATTGATTAAAAATCCCGTTAGCCCCGCTTATCCCATTAGAAGTTTCGCTTCTAACAAGACTTAGAAATTTATTTCTAACGGGGGTAAATATAATATTAACAAGATGAAAATAGTATTAATAAATCCACCCGCTTTATCGGAAAAAGAAGAATTACCGCTTTCTCAACCGCTGGGGTTGGCTTCAATTGCGGCCGTTTTAAGAGAGAAGGGGCATCCAGTTTCAGTAATTGATTCCGTCGCCCTCGGGAGGGAAAAAGCCATATCATTAATAATTAACGATAATAAATATTATCGGGTTGGGCTTGATTATGAAGAAATAGCTAAACTTGTAGAGCCGGATACTGAATTAATCGGTCTTACCGCTCCTTTCACCCACCATTCCCATGTCGTTAAATCCTTAATCAAAGTTTTGCGGAAGCATCATAAAAATATACCGATTATGTTGGGCGGAGTTTACCCCTCAACTATTCCTTGGCACGCTTCTCAAATGGGAGCTCATTATATTGCCATTGGTGAAGGAGAGCCGATTATTACCGCTTTTGCTAACGGGGTGAATATAGAAAAAATTGATGGTTTGTATCGGTCGGAATATTTTTATGGCGCTGATTCTGAACATATCCCTGATTATACTATCGGCGTAGTCGATGATCTGAATTCCCTCCCTTTTCCAGCCAGAGATTTATTGCCTTTTGCTTTGTATCTTAAATCAAAAAGTTCGGGGCGTGGCAAAGGCAAGTTCGGCATATCTATTCATACCTCAAGAGGTTGCCCTTTTGCCTGCGCTTTTTGTTCCGTACATTCTGTTTTCAAAAGAGGATACCGGGCCCGGTCAGTTGAAAAAATATGGGAAGAAATGCGGGAAATAATTAATCGTTATAAGGTTTTTCATTTTGAATTTGAGGATGATAATTTAACTTTAATCAGGGAAAGAGCAATTGGCTTGTTTAGTAAGATAGCCGATTGGAATAACACTCATGAGAAAAAAATTACCTTTACAACGCCTAATGGCATAAGAATTGATACCCTTGATAAAGATTTAATTTTTTTGATGGGAAAAGCGGGCTGCGAGAGATTATCATTAGCCCTGGAGCACGGCGATCAAGAGATGCTTGATTTAATGAACAAAAAATTAAATTTAGAAAAGGTAAAAGAGGTCGTGGCTGATTGCCGAAAGGCGGGGATAAGATTAGTAATTTATTTAATTATCGGATTTCCGGGTGAGACTCTGGCGCGCTGGAAAAAGGGGATTAAATTCGCTAAAAGACTTAAAAGAATAAATGAAGACCTCTCCTTTAGTCTGCATGCCGCCAAAGCTCTTCCCGGAACTCAATTATATAATTTTTGTAAAAGCCGTAATTATTTAGTAGGTCCCGACCCAAATGAGATGGTTTTAATCGGTAATATTTCTAATATTTCCACGCCGGATTTTTCCGTTGAGGATATTATAGAGAGAGTTAAAAAGACAGAAAAGATATTAAATCCGACCGGTATGTTCAGAAAAAGTTTTTCAAAACTGCAAAAGCTAATAGTAAGAGCGAATAGATTATTTATTATGGGCGCGAGGAGAAAAAAATATTAAAGTATTCTAATTTTTAGCGGTAAAGTTAAATTATGTTCAGTAAAAAAAATAAAGTTTTATTTATAATCCACGACTTATATCAGGAAGATAACCATCTGCCCCTGGGGCCGGCTTATCTGGCGGCTATTTTACATAATCAAGGCGCTTCCGTTGAAGCTTACTCAATGGATGTCTTCCATTATACAAATGAGCAGTTAGCCAAGCACCTGGAGGAAAATGAATATGATTTAATCGGCTTAGGATTTTTAGCCGCCAGATTCACGGAAACCGTAGTGGATTTATGCAAAGTGGTGAACGCGAATAAAAAGAACGCCTGGTTCGTCTTGGGCGGACACGGGCCCTCGCCTATTCCGGAATATATTTTAAGAACCACCGGCGCTGATATAGTAGCGGTTGGGGAAGCAGAGAACACCATGGTTGATTTGCTGAATTGCAAAATAAGTAAAGGAGATTTATCCCAAGTCAAGGGAGTCGCCTATTTAGCTGATGGCAAATTTTGTTACACCGGACAAAACAAATTGATCGCTAAATTAGACGAAATTCCTTTTCCTTTGTGGGAAATTTTTCCTATGGAAAAATATTCCACTTCCAATAAAGCGTTTAATCAGCGGCCGGAAGAAAAAAGTTTAATGATCCTTACCAGCCGAGGTTGCGTTAACCGTTGTAATTTTTGTTACCGGATGGAAAAAGGCATTAGGATTAGAAGCATCGCCAATATTATAGAGGAGATGAAAATTTTAGAAAAAGGATATGGCATTAATTGTTATTTTTTTGAGGATGAATTATTTGTCCTAAGCAAACAGCGCTTAAAGGATTTTGCCAAAGCTTTGGCCGAAGCTAACTTAAAAATAAAATTCAGCTGTAATGCCAGAGTGGATATTTTTGATGAGGAAATGGTAGAAATATTAAAAAGCTGCGGCTGCCAATTTATTAACTTCGGTTTTGAATCTTCAAGTAATGAGGCGCTTAAGCTGATGAATAAAAATACCACCGCCGAAGAGAACATTAAGGCGCTGGAGATTGTTAAAAAAAGCGGCGGTATCG
>JAQTSG010000051.1 GCA_028711415.1 Patescibacteria group bacterium
AAAGTTCCGGAATCTTTTTTCCGACCGCCTTTCTTAAAACGTCGGCTTCCGCCATGGAAAATCCGGCTAAACTTTTAGCGATTTCCATAACCTGCTCCTGATAAATCGCCACGCCGTAAGTCCTAGAAAGGATCGGCTCAAGTTTCGGATGGAGATAAGAAACTTTTTTCCGCCTGTGCTTTCCGCTGATATAATCGTCTATCCATTCCATCGGACCCGGCCGATATAAAGCTACCATCGCGACCACATCCTCAAACTCCGTGGGTTTAAGTTCGCGCAAATACCGCTTCATGCCGGAAGATTCAAACTGAAACACGCCGGTCGTCTCCCCGGCCTGGAAAAGTTCATAGGTTTTCCTGTCGTCAAGAGGGATATCATCAATATCAATCTCAAGACCACGGGTATTTTTTATAATCCTGATAGCCGACTCAATGATTGTAAGGTTCTTAAGCCCCAAAAAATCCATTTTAAGTAAGCCCAAATCCTCAATCGGATGCAGACTGTATTGGGAAACTATGCTCTTATCCGACGAAGAAGCGTATTGCAAGGGAACATAATCCACCAGCGACTCTTTTGTGATAAGAATACCGCAGGCATGGGTAGAGGCGTGCCGGGCCACGCCTTCAAGACGGCGGGCATAATCAATAATTCGCCGCGCCGCTTCCTCTTTTTTATATATTTCTTTCAGTTCATTGACATTTTTCAAGGCCTCGTCAATTTTCAAAAACATCGGGATCATCTTTGCCAGCTTATCGCAATAATCATAAGGATAATCCAGAACCCGGCCGACATCGCGAACCGCCGCCCGAGCCGCCATAGTTCCGAAAGTGATAATCTGGGCGACATGGTCTTTCCCGTATTTTTCTTCCACATAACGGATTACCTTATCCCGCCCCGTGTCGGCAAAATCCATATCAATATCCGGCATGGAAATACGGTCAGGATTTAAAAAGCGTTCAAACAGCAAATCATATTTTAAAGGGTCAAGATTGGTTATGCCGGTTAAAAAGCAGACTAAAGAACCGGCGGCCGAACCCCGGCCCGGACCGACAACGATGCCATTATTTTTAGCCCAGTTAACGAAATCCGCCACAATCAAAAAATAAGAAGGCCAGCCCATCTTTTCGATAACCGACAGTTCATAATCCATTCTTTCTTTTATCTCTTTCCCAATCTCCTCATAATTTTTCCCGTATCTTTTAACTATCCCCTGTTGGCACAGTTCTTTAAGATAACTTATTTCATTATAGCCCTCCGGCACTTTAAAAAAAGGCAAAGCGATACTGCCTAATCCGATATTTAATTCGCAAGCGGAAGCGATCTTTTCCGTATTAGTAATCGCTTCCGGCGTATCGCGAAAAGCTTCAACCATCTCCCGACCCGGCCGCATTGAATAATCAACCCCGGTCATATTCATCCGGTCGCTATCCCCTTTCTTTTTTTTATTTTGCAAACAGAGAAGAATATCCTGCGCTTCATCATCCTCTTTTCTTAAATAATGGATATCATTAGTGGCAATTAAAGGGATCCCCAACTCGCGGGAAAAATCAATTAGCTTCTTGTTTACCTCACCTTGGCCGTCTAAAGTCGGATGGTCCTGCAATTCCAGATAAAAATTACCCTGGCCAAAAAGTTCATTATACTCCTTAATCCTCTGCCGGGCTTTTTCCGGCTTACCTGATAAGATAAGATGCGGTATTTCCCCGCCTAAGCAGGCGGTAGCGGCTACGAGGCCCTCGTGATATTTTTCCAGAACTTCCCAGTCTATTCTCGGCTTATAATAAAATCCTTCCAGATGGGCAATGGTCGTAAGCTTTATTAAATTTTTATAGCCCTCATTGTTTTTCGCCAGAAGAATGAGGTGGTAATAATTTTCATCCACTCTGGAATTTTTGTCAAAACGGGACTTCGGCGCCAAATAAGCTTCCACCCCGATAATCGGCTTTATCCCGGCCTTCTTGCATTTCTGGTAAAACTCAATCGCGCCATACATAACTCCGTGGTCGGTCAAAGCCAAAGCTTCGGCCCCGTCGTCTTTGGCCGCGGCTACGAGCTCGTCTATTTTGGTTAAGCCGTCAAGCAAAGAATAGTGGCTATGGGTATGGAGATGGACAAATTTCATATTTCTAGGCCTCAATTAATAACCTTATTTCACCTATTATCATACCTAAGAAAAATAGGGTTGGCAAATGGGGAAAATTAAAAAGCAGCAGTCCTTTACTCTAGAGACTGCTGCCAGGCGAATTGTTTTAAACATCGTTAATGATTAAATAGCGGGTTCAAGCCCAAATGTTTTTTAATCCTTTCCAACCGACCTTCAAATCAGTCGTGGGCCGCTTGATTGGAAACAAAAGCGTGCTCTATATCGTCAAGCTTTTTAGCCAAACCATCAACTCCGGTTAAAATCCTTCTTACGTCATTTTAATTTCACCCACTTCTGTTTTAAATTCATTAAACTCATCTTTGGTTACTAATTTATTAAATTGCTCAGGGGTTATGGTCATAAATATTTTGCCGCGAATTTAAGTAATTTTTCATTTTACCTCCTCAAAATTTAAATAAAAAGTTTGGCAAACGGCTCCATGGATAAAATCTCTTTTTCTTCAATTTCAGTAATAACTTTCCGCCTTTTAAGAATCTCTATCAGCTTGCTGACTTTAGTGTCTTCTTTACGCATCAAAACCACTAAATCGCCGCGCAAATCAGCCATTTTTTCATCCAAATAATCTTTAGTAACCATCGTGGCTTCAATCTTACCGACTCTGCCCTCAAAACCATCAACCTTTCCTTCAAGTTTATCAACCTTTCCTTCAAGTTTATCAACCTTTCCTTCAAGTTTATCAAATCTCTCATCCACTCTTGAGGAAAAATCATTGATAGCTTCCAAAATTTCATTTTTTGAAACATTATTTTCCATATTGGAAATAATAGCACTATTATAATAAATAAGCAATCGGGGAACCCGTCGTCAACGGCTGACCCGCTTCGCTAAGCTAAGCTTAAAAAGGCCGGCCGGAGAAGAAATTAACCCCAAAGCCAAGCTAAAATTGCGATCCCCAAAATTACCCGGTAAACTCCAAAGTAGAAAAAATTATATTTAGTGATAAACTTTAAAAAAAACTTCACCCCGGCCAAAGCGGCAAAAAAAGAAATCAAAAAACCAATTGAAAGCGCTCCCAGTTCCTGCCCGGAAAAATTGAAACCGGTTTTAATTAAATCGTACCCGGTCGCCGCCAGCATTGTCGGCACGGCCAGAAGAAAAGAAAATTCCACGATTGCCCGTCGCGATAATTTCATTGATAAACCGCCGATAATCGTGGCCGCGGCCCGGGAAACTCCGGGGATTACGGCAACCGACTGGCACAAACCGATTAGAAAAGCCCGTTTGTAAGTAATTAAATCGCTGCCATTATCCCCTGTTCTTTTACCTTTACCCGCTTCAAAAATAATAATAATTATGCCTCCGAAAAACAGGGCTAAGGCAATAACTAAAAGACTTTCCATTAGAAAACTCTTTATAATCTGATAAAAAATAAAACCGACTGCGGCCGTTGGCAGAAAGGCCGTGATTATTTTTTTTAGGTAATCCCAATCTTTAAAAAACCTCCGCCAGTATAAGAACACCACGGCTAAAATCGCGCCCAGCTGGATAGCAATGGTAAAACTCTTGACGAATTCCGTCTGGCCAATCGCCAAGAGTTTAGCCGCGATTATTAAATGGGCCGTTGAAGATATGGGCAGGAACTCGGTCAAACCCTCAACGATACCCAAAATTATGCTTTGGATTATGTCCATAGTAATTATGCCCCCTTGTTAAAGGGGGTGGGGGGATTATGGTTATAGAAAAAAGATAAATCCCCCTTAGTCCCCCTTTATCAAGGGGGATAATCCCATTAATTTTTCATTTCCTCCAGCTTCACTTTCACTTCTTTTTTCTCCCCTTGGCGCATAATTTTTAAGGTAATTTCATCATCGGCTTTAAATTTACCGACCACTTTAGACAAAGGATTATTTTCATCAATCTTCTTCCCGTCAATCTCCAGAATAATATCATTTTCCTTAAGGCCGGCTTTATCAGCGGGCGAACCCGGAATAACGGCTAAATCAGTTCGGTTTTCTCCCCGGATAATTAAAGCGCCATAATCAACTTCTAACTTATTGTTTTGAGCTATATCTTTGTTAATTAAAACATACCGCACTCCCAGCCACGGCCTTACTATTCTACCATCCTTCTTAACGCTTTCAATCGTGTTTTTTACGTCATTAATCGGGATAGCAAAGCCGATATTCTGGGCGTTTTGCACGATAGCGGTATTTATGCCGATTACCTGGCCGGCGATGTTTAAAAGCGGTCCGCCGGAATTGCCGGAATTAATAGAAGCGTCGGTCTGAATTACGCCAATAAGCTGCTCGCTGCCAATCCCGGCCCCGCCGGCGGTAATAGAGCGGGACAAGCCGGAAATCACGCCGGTAGAAACCGTGTTTCTAAATTCGCCTAAAGCATTGCCAATGGCGATAACGGTCTGCCCGACTTTTAAATTACTTGAATCCCCTAATTCCACAACGGGAAAATTATTTCCTTCTATCTTTAAAATGGCTAAATCAGTTGCCGGGTCCCGGGCTAAGACACGGGCCTCATACTTTTTTTCGTCATTCATCAAAACCGTATATTCCGCTTCCTCATCAGCCACCACGTGTTTATTGGTAACAATATAGCCGTCGGAAGAAACGATAAATCCCGTTCCTCCGCCGACTTCTTTCTTTTCCGTTCCGTTCTGCCGGTATTGCGGCGTATTAAATAAATCGCCAAAATCTTCCCCGAAAAACTGACGTAAAAAATCATCGCCGAAAGGATTGCTATAATACTGTTCAATTACCGGCAAATCTTTAGTAACGATAATGCTGACTACGGCCGGCGAAACTTTTTCGGCCGCGGTAATTACCCCTGATTCTTCTTCTACCTTTATAATTTTATCTCCTTGCCCTAAACCTGTCGAAAAACCATCTTCTAATTCAGTTTTCTCGCCAGTAATTACTCCTTTAAACCAGCCAAATAAATTGAACTGGCCCGAAGACGATATCGTACCAGCCCAAAAACCCATAGCTCCCCCAAAAACAGAACTTACTATAATTGAAGAAACAATTATAGTAATAAAAGTCTTTTTAAAATTTTTCTCCATAATAAATTTAAAAAGAAATGGGGAAAGATATCCTTTTTATATAATATTATACGAATTAAACCGCTTTCTGCTTTCATGCTGTAGGATTCTTGAGATTCTTACGATTATGGAGATTCTTGGGATTTTTAAAAACAACTCTATCCCAAGAATCCTAAGAGTCTTAAGAATCCCAAAGATCTTAATTAACACTAGGCAATCGGCAAATTAGGCGGCGGGGAAACTTTTTCTTTCAAATTATTCTCTGCCCGGGCCGTAATTTCGCCCAATAATTCTTTTTTTCCGTTCTTATTGTTCGCTTCTTCTCTTATAAATTCCGGCTCAACTATGGCCTCATTTACTATTTCTTCGCCAATCGGCAGATGCATAGGCGGTCCGGATTTTCTACCCGGCGCTTTCTGAACCATCGGCGCCTTTACCACGAACTCTATCGGGAAATGCCAGAGAGTGGCCAATTCCTCTATGTTCATTATGCCCATATTTCTCCCCCGGGTCGTGCTTCGGCCCTTATAGGCCCGCATAATTTTATTTTTTCTTAATTTAATGCGGTAATCCGTGAAAAAATAGTCTGCCGAGGTCGCAGTTACATCCATATCCGGCTTTAAGTTATTCAAATCCAAATCCATAAACTGCTTCATATAACCGACAAAACCCTCCCTCACTTTCGGTTTGTTCATTATTTCTTTTCTGGCAACATAAACAAACCTGGATTTAAATTGAAAGCCTAACTTGCTGGATTTGTTCTGGATAGCTTCCACTCTTTTCTTTTCCTTCGGCTTTAAATTCATCATTTTTAGAGCATCGTCTTTTTCTTCCTTCTCCTGAATATCTCCCCAAATTTTATAAATGGCCTCGCTTATATCTCCCATAAAACCCAAGATTCCATCTATCAGGCCATTAGCAAAAGTCGTTGGCAATTTTTCCTTCAGAATTCTTTTTACTTCTTTTTCCCCCTCTTCCGGCCAGTCAAAACCCATTGGCTTAATCAATATCTGGAACCAAAACTGTTCGCCTTTTCTTAAACTGCTGCATAAGTCCATCAGGGTCGCCATGGTATCTTGATACTGGGCTTCCGGCGGCCCCATTTGTTGTTCAAATTCTTCATAAGTCTTAATCGGGTAAACCTGATTTTTGGCCTGAATGAATTCGCAACCCCAAATATCATACACTTCGTCCGGAAACCTATCGGGCAGGCCTTGGGTATAGTCATCAACTTCGGTAATTTCTGCATCCGGGTACTGGGAATAAACCGCAGCTTCGGCCATATCTCGAAATTTCACGGGCGTGCGGATTAAAAACTGGGTATAGCCTTCAATACTTACAATCTCAAAACTAAAAGATAACTGAAATTGCCCCTCCCAATATTTTTCAATCAAGGTATGAGTTTTATGAGCGCCGCCGTAGTAAGTAAATAAATTTTCGACCGCTTTAATCGTCTGTTCATTGCCGCGCAGAATATCAATCGCCAATAAAACATGCTTGATTGTCCTGTCCCACTTAGTTC
>JAQTSG010000052.1 GCA_028711415.1 Patescibacteria group bacterium
CTTGCGCACCTAGACCTATGTGATAGATATTGTAAGGGCGAATATTTTAGCAGCGGAAAGCGATATGGGCGATGGCCGCGCTCTTAACGCCGGGCAAAGCACAGAATATTCGGTTAACCAGATCGCCGAGATGTTTGGCGATCCGACAACAAAGATTGAGCCCAGAATTGAGCCGAAACGAAATTTGTGCGGCAACGCCTTGGCGAAAAAATTGTTGGGCTGGGAACCAACCATGGATCTGCCCCAGTGGCTCCCGGAGTATAAAAAAGAAATGGGGCTGTGAGCAAGAAAGCAAAAAAGCAAAAAAACAAGAAAGCAATTTTTAATTTTATTTTATGAAAAATATTCTCGTTACCGGCGGGGCGGGATTTATCGGCTCGCACTTGATAGAGCGGTTAGTCCGGGACAAAAACAATAAAGTTGTGTCTTTGGATAATTATTTTAGTGGTTCAGAAAAAAATCATATTGAGGGCGCCACTTACATAAAAGGGGAAACGAAAGATATTGAGGAACATATTAAGGAAATTCCCGATATTATTTATCATCTCGGGGAATATTCGCGGGTGTTAACGAGTTTTGACGATGTCGGCTTAGTCTGGAGATTAAATATAATCGGCACTCTGGCCGTTTTAGAATTTTGCCGGAAAAATAATATTAAATTGGTCTATGCCGGTTCAAGCACGAAGTTCGGGGATAATATCGGCGGTCCGACCGAATCGCCTTACGCCTGGAGTAAAGCCAATAATACCGAATTAGTAAATAATTACGGCCGGTGGTTTAATTTGCCGCATGTAATAGTTTATTTTTATAATGTGTATGGCGGCCGGGAAATTTCCGAAGGGAAATACGCTACAGTCATAGGAATTTTTTCGAGAAAACATAGAAATAGAGAACCTTTAGAGGTGGTATCTCCGGGAACCCAAAGAAGGGCTTTTACTTATGTTGAAGATATAGTTGACGGGTTGATTTTGGCCGGAGAAAAGGGCGAGGGCGACGGCTATTGCCTGGGTTCGGAAAATACCTACTCAATTTTAGAAATCGCCAAGCTTTTTGGCGGGGAAATTAAAATGCTCCCCTCCAGAAAAGGAGACCGGTTGGCCTCAACTATTGATTTATCAAAAATAAAAGAATTGGGCTGGGCGGCTAAACATAGTGTTGAAGATTATATAAAGTCATTAAAGGATGGAAAATAAAGCAAAAAAAATATTAATTTTTTCCACGGCCTATTTTCCTTTTGTGGGCGGGGCGGAAGTGGCGGTTGGTGAAATAACTGATCGGATTTCTGATATGGAGTTTAGTATGATTACGGCCAAGATGGACAGGAAACTTCCTAAATTTGAAAGAGCGGGAAATATTAATGTATACCGAGTCGGCATTGGTTTGCCGATTTTTGATAAGCTTTGGTTAGTTTTTAGGGGCGCTGGATTGGCCAAAAAATTGCATAAAAAAAATAAATATGACGCTATCTGGTCAATTATGGCGAGCTTCGGCGGTTTGGCCGCGGGCGTTTTTAAAAAGGAAAATCCAGAGGTTAAATTTCTATTAACCTTGCAGGAAGGGGATAATTTGGCGGAAGTGGAAAATAAAGTAAGGTTTATCAAGAGACGGTTTAAAAATATTTTTACCGGCGCCGATTATATCCAGGCCATCAGTAATTATTTGGCGGACTGGGCAAAGAGAATGGGAGCGATTTGCCCGATTGAGGTTGTGCCGAACGGAGTGAACATAAATCAATTATCAATTAACAATTTTCAATTTTCAATTAACGACTTTAAAAAAAAATTGGGGATTGAGGGAGATGAAAAGATTGTTATTACCGTTTCTCGGTTAGTTAAGAAAAACGGGGTGGAGGATTTGATTAGAGCAATATCGGAATTACGAATTACGAATTACGAATTACCGGTTAAATTGCTAATTTGCGGGATGGGGGAGGAAGAAAGTAAATTAAAAAATCTGGCGGAAAGATTGAAAATAGAAGATGGAGTGAAATTTATGGGTTTTATTCCGCTGGCAGAGTTGCCTAAATATTACGCGATTAGCGATGTTTTTTGCCGGCCATCTTTAACGGAAGGATTGGGTAATGTGTTTCTAGAAGCCATGGCCGCGGGCGTGCCGGTTATAGCCACGCCGGTCGGCGGGATTCCTGATTTCTTGAAAGATGGGGAAACGGGCTGGTTTTGCGAAGTAAAAAATCCGGAAAGCATAGCGGAAAAAATAAAATGGATTTTAGACGAAAAAAATGTAGAGACACATAATTATGCGTCTGTGAAAAAGGTAATAAATAATGCCAGAGAAATGGTTAGGGAAAAATACGAATGGGAGGGAATCGCTAAGAAGATGGATAATATATTTAATAATAAACTAATAAAATAAACTCTATGAGCAAAAGAACAAAAATTATTATCGCTATTTTAGTGGTGGTTTTGGCTGCCGCCTCCCGCTTAGTGGAGCATCCTTTTAATTTTACGCCCATTGTCGCTATGTCCATCTTCGCCGGTTGCTATCTGGAAACGCGCTGGGGAATAATTTTGCCGATATTGGCGATGCTTGTTAGCGATTACTTTATCGGTTTTTATGACTTCCCGGTTATGGCTTCTGTGTATCTGGCGATTGCTCTGGCTTTCGGCCTTGGCTGGATTTTAAGGAAATATAAAAAATGGTATAACGTGGCCTTGGCTTCTTTAATTTCCTCGCTGGCTTTTTTCTTTGTTACTAACTTTGCGGTTTGGGCTTTCTTTAACTGGTATCCGCACACTTTAGCCGGGCTAGCTAGTTGCTTTACTTTAGCCATCCCGTTTTTCCGCAATACTTTAGCCGGCGATTTATTTTACACCGTTTTATTTTTTGGCCTGTTTGAACTGGCTTTGGCGTGGAAAAGAAAAGAGGTTAGAGAAATTGAGATAAGCGCTAAAATCAAATAATTTTTGGCGGTTTTTTTTATGTCTGATATTTATCGTGGTTTTAAAAATTTTTTTAGTTCAGCTTGCCCTAATATTTATAGGTGGATTGAGAAATATAAGTTAATTATAAAATATGTCATTTCCGGCGGCACGGCCGCTTTGGTTGATTTAGTTTGCCTTTACGTTTTTACCGATATCTTTGGGGTTTGGTATTTAATTTCCGCCTGTTTGGCTTTTGTTATCGCTTTTTTCGTGAGCTTTTCTCTGCAGAAATTCTGGACTTTTCGCGATAATGGGCGGGAAAAAATTTATCGGCAGATGTCTTTATATTTCATCGTCGGGACGATAAATTTATTCCTTAACGCCATAGGCATGTATTTCTTGGTTGAGAGGTTTAATATTATGTATTTATTGGCCCAGGTAATGATGGGGGCCTTATTGGGACTAGGCAGTTTTTTAATTTACCGGTTTATGATTTTTAAAAAAAAGAAAATTGAAGCCAAAAGGGGAAGGGAGGGCAATCTTAAAATTTTAATCGCGACCGGCATCTTCCCGCCGGATATCGGCGGACCGGCCATATACGCGAAAATTTTGTGTGAAGAATTGCCGCAGCTTGGTAGCGAAGTCAAAATTGCTACCTATGGCGACGGCGAAATTATAAATTGCGGGCGCCAAGTTTTTAAGATTAGTCGCAAGCAGAATATCATTTCCCGTTATCTAAAATATTTTTGGCGGGTCTGGAAGTTGTCCGGCTGGGCGGATATAGTTTATGCCCATGATTTAGTAAGCGTCGGCCTGCCCTGCGCTTTAGTTAAACTTTTTAAGCCGAAATTAAAGCTGGCTATCCGTTTAGGCGGAGATTTTTTGTGGGAAAAAGCTTATAACAGGGGCTGGACGGATAAATCCTTGAGCCGGTATTATGAGGAGCCCAAGAATTTTTCGGAAAAGATTTTTTTGCTTATTTATAGGTTCGTTTTATCAAGAAGCGATAAAATAATATTTTCTACCCGCTGGCAGAAGGAAATTTATGAAAAATATTTAAAAGTTAGTCCGAATAAAACCGTCGTTATTGATAATATATTTCCCGAATTCATTCCGCCTGAAAAACCGTCCGGGGATAAGAAGCGGATTTTATTGGCGGGCAGACTAATTAAATTAAAAAATTTCGCTAGGGTTTTTGAGGCCGTTAAACGTTTGCCGGAAATTAATTTGTTGGTTATAGGCGAAGGGCCGGAAGAAGAAAATTTAAAAAAACTGGCCGGGCGGTTGGAAATTGAAGACCGGGTTAATTTTAAAAAAAGACTGGCTTGGCCGGAACTGGCCCGAGAAATTTTAGGGAGTTTCTTGGTTTTGGCGCCCTCAATAACGGAAATAAGCCCGAATTTAGTCTTGGAATGCCTTAAATTAGGCCAGCCCGTTTTGGTTACTCGTGAGGGCGGTTTTAGAGATAAATACAAAGAAGAGCTTATTTTCATAGACCCTTTTAGCGAAGATGACATAAGAGAGAAAATAGTTTATCTCTTAGACGGAGATAATTACGATAATTATTTAAAAAAGATTAAGTCAATGGATACGGGAAGAAACAGGGCCGATTTAGCCAGGGACCATTATAATTTTTTTAAAAATTTGTAAAATGAAAATTTTAAGTCTTGGCTTGGACAATTCAATATTGGAAAAAAATTCCCGCTTGTCCGAACGGGCTCGCGATTATGGCGATTTAGTTGAAAAATACATAGTAATTGTGCCGGGGGAGAAAGATGAAGAAGCGATCTTATCGCCTAAAGTGAAAGTTTACGGCCGAGGGGGTTGTAATAAAATGATAAAATTTTGGGGGGTTTTTACTTTGGCAAAAAAATTATTGCGGGAAGAAAAATATAATTTAATTACGGTTCAGGACCAGTATTATTTGGGCTGGCTCGCCTGGAAGCTGGCGCGTCGGTTTAAAATCGGCCTGGAAATTCAGGTGCATGGCTTTGAAAAATTTTCTGGTTTGCGGAAAATTATCGCTAAATTTGTAATACCGCGAGCCAACGCTGTCAGGGTTGTTAGCGAGAGATTGAAGAAAAAGTTGGTTGATGATTTCGGCGTGAAAGAAGAAAGAATTACGGTGGTACCGATATATACCGAAGTCAAAAGTCAAAAGTCAAAAGTCAAAAGTTCGGATGATAAGTTTGTTTTTCTAACCGTCGGGAGATTGGTACCGGTAAAAAATATTAGTTTGCAGATTGAAGCATTTAAGAATTTGGAATTGAGATTTAAGAATATAGAATTATGGATTGTGGGAGACGGAGAAGAAAGTCAAAAGTTGAAAGTTGAAAGTCAAAAGTTGAAAGTTGAAGATAAAGTGAAATTTTTGGGCTCCGGTTATAGACTTGATTTAGAAAATACTTATGCTCAAGCCGATGCCTTTCTTTTGACTTCTAATTACGAAGGCTGGGGGTTGGTCGTTATTGAGGCCGCATATTTTGGTCTGCCCATAATTATGACTGATGTGGGCTGCGCCGGCGAAGTGATAAAAGATGGGGAGTCGGGAATTGTCATTCCGGTGGGCGGACAAAAAGAATTAGAAGCGGCGATGCGTAAAATAATAGAGGATGAAGATTTAAGGCAGAAGTTGGGAGAAGGCGCGAAAGAGGCGGTGGAGAAACTGCCGAGTAAGGAAGAGACGCTGCGACTTTATTTAGAATCTTGGGAGAAAGCAGTTTCAATTAACAATTAACAATTAACGCTCTCTCTTTATAGGTTTTTGGGGAGAAAATAGTTCCTCAATATCTAACACCTAACACCCAACACTTAAAACCTAGCGCCTAACACCTAACTTATGAAATTAATAATAAATAAAAATCAAATTGATACGGCGCCGGAGCCGTGGTTGCGCCATGCCGGCTATGCTTATATTAGGGACAGGCGAAGCGGGCAGGATAGTTTTACCCGGCACTTAGGCGGCGGTTTTTATCCGCGTTTTCATATCTATTTTAATGAAGAGGGCGATAAAATTATTTTTAACCTGCATTTAGACCAAAAACAGGCAAGTTACGCTGGCGCCCATATGCATAATGCCGAATATGGAGGAGAGCTGGTAGTGGCGGAGATTGCCAGATTAAGAGGAATGTTAGGCGATAATCAAAGTCTTCGCGCCAATATCCAGGCAAGTGGCGATCCATTAGACAGAATGAGCCATGGGGAGTATGATAAGAAAGCTGAACCGGAAGCGAAAAAGCCCTGGTGGCGCCGTATTTTTTAATTTTTGCGTATTAACTATGATAAAAACAATAGTCTTTGATTTAGGCGGTGTTTATTTTGAAAATGGGACTAAAAATATAATGCCTAAATTGATAGAATTAATTGGCGCGCCTGAAGAAAAAGTCAAAGAGATATTTGTAACTTATCCTTATAAAAAGGAGGGTTGGTTGTATCGAACAGGAAAAATTTCTAAACATGAATTTTGGCAAGCGGCTAAAAAGAAATTGAATATTAGTAATAAGCAGGTTACTGAAATACAAAAACTTTGGCATTCTTCTTATACCCCCATGG
>JAQTSG010000009.1 GCA_028711415.1 Patescibacteria group bacterium
TTATAATCCAGCCGTCGCTGGTAATAATCAGGCCCGAACCAAGCGCCTGGTTTAACTTATAATAACTATCCGGATTAAATTTAGATTCCGAATCGGCTGTTTTAATTTTTTTGAAAATACCGACTAAATCGCCGCTTACGGAATTCATAATCTCGGCGACTTTCACGTTCTGTTCCACTACCACTTTCTTCGCCCCCTGGATGACTAGGTTAGCTCCCTGGTAATTACTGTCGGAAAAACTGATGTTGCCGAAAAAAGGGATATTATAAGCGTCTTCAAACATATAGACGCGCGAAATTAACTCTCCGGCCACGCCGGCCAATAATCCGATAATTACAACAAAAACCAGCAGTATCACCACCCTGTTTTTATCTAAAATTTTTTTTATTTTATTTTTCACCGCGTTAGAAATTTCATTGTTTTTTTTCTCCATAATAATAGGCTAATTGATTTTTAAATATTCTGTTTTTACCCGTTTACCTTTGGTAAGATTTCTAACGGGGCACGTAAATTATTTTTGATCTTTTATCTTTCGTTTTTTATTACATCCATCTGGCTGTTAAAAAAACCGCTAAAATAGCCAGAAGGCCAAAAATCAGATACTGTTTTATAATTTTCTTATTTAAAGAATCTTTAAGATAGGAAAGAGACAAGCCGGTTAGCAGAAAATAGCAGATAGCCAGCGCCAACCCGGCTATATTGTGATTTAAAGGCAGGAAAGAAATTGACCAGCCGATTTCAAATAAAACGACACCTCCGATTAAAATATGGGGGAAAGATGCCTTTAGGCCAATTTTACTGACCCACATAATCTGATAAACCGTTAAAAAAATTATAACGAGCAGAACAATCATTAATAGCCAGACCGGCAGATTCAGGAAAGACTGGAGTCCGTAAATCGCGGAAGCGGAAAAAAATATTATAAAAAAATTTCCCAAAGAAGAAAAATTTTTTAAGTTATCTCTTGAAAAAAATTCCGGACGGACTAAATAATAATAGAGATAACGCAGATAAAAATAAATAAAAACGGCGGCGGCCAGGAACAAAAACTGGATAAAAAATCTGTTAACGGCTAAAGATAGATAAATAAAAACGCTGGATAGAAATTCAAGGGGAAGAATTACCGTCCCGAAATAAATATCCGGAGTTTTTTGAATTTTACTCGCTTTCAGGAAAACTAAAATAGCCGCTAAAACCGTAAGGTTGACAAGCGCCAAAACGGTAAAAAATAAATACGAGGAAAAAAACACCAACTCCGAAAAAACCAGAATCAAGATTGGGGCGATTGGCACTAAAAGTCGGGTATATTTCATAATGTTTATGTACCTTTAAACACTTTTACGCTAATTTTTATTTAGCCAATCATAATTAAGTTTGGCCTGGCTTATTAACCGCTCGCTCTCCTCTCTCTCTTTTTCGTTCCCGGTCTTAAGATAATCATTCAATTTTGTTAAAGCCATAACTAAGTTAAGGTGCAACTCTTTAAAGTCTGCCGGAACTTTTAGTTCCAGAAGCCGGCTCTTTAAATACCCGCCTTCCTCGGCCGAAACGTTCTCCCCTTCCGTTAATTGCCGATAATCGGCTAAAATCCGGTTCGCGTTATTTTTATAATCGTTTATCAGCTTCTCCTTTATTTCATCCGACTGGTTGTCCGCTTCTGTCTTTACGTTCCCGTCAAGCGGCCGCGAGGTAAGGACCAAATACAGGAACAGGGCGAAAATAACGGCCAATAAGATGATAAGAATTTTTAATTTCTTTGACATATTATTCCTTCTTATTATTTTTAAACCCTTCAAAAGCCCGCAAAATTTCTAAGGGGATGGCAAAGACGACCGTATTTGATTTGTCGGATGAAATATCATTAATAGACTGCAAGGTTCTCAAGTGCAAAGCTCCATCCGCGGATGCCAATGTGTTTGCCGCCTTCGCCATATTTTCTGCCGCTATAACTTCGCCTTCGGCTTTGATTATCACCGCGCGTTTTTCCCTTTCCGCTTCGGCCTGCTTGGCAATTACCCGCTCCATCTCCTCGGGCAGACTCACGTCTTTTAATTCCACATTACTTACTTTTAAGCCCCATTCGTCAGTTTCCTTATCAACGATTTCTCTGATTCTTTCGGCAATTTTTTCGCGGTTGGCGAGTAATTCATCCAAAGTCGCTTCACCGACGATATTGCGCATGGTAGTTTGGGCGTATTGGGAAATCGCATACCGGAAATCCTCAACCTCAATGAACGCTTTTTGCGCGTCAGAAACTTTATAATAAATTACGGCATTTACCGAAACGGAAACATTATCTTTCGTAATCGCTTTCTGGTCCGGCACATCAACGGCTTTCACGCGGATATCCACATTGCGATAAGTCTGAAAAACCGGAATAACAATTCTCCAACCCGGCTCCATTATCCCTGAAAATCTACCCATAGTAAATCTTACTCCTCTCTGGTACTGGTTAATCTGCTTTAAACTAATAAGAAACAGAAAAACTATGACCCCCAAAATAATGTAGAATGTTGGCATAAATATAGTGATTAGTAATTAGTTAATTAGTAATTAGGGACATTATGCGTTATGCGATGCGTGTTATGCGTCAATAATAATCGTCACCGGACCGTCATTTACGAGTCCTACCTCCATCATAGCGCCGAACTTCCCAGTTTCGGTTTTTAGGCCGCTCGTCTTTATTTTCTCAACAAATTTTTCATAATAGGGAACAGCTTTTTCCGGTCTGGCTGATTCTATAAAACTTGGCCGGTTGCCTTTGCTTGTGTCCCCGTATAAAGTAAACTGCGAAACTACTAGAATTTCTCCCTTCACATCTTTTACTGATAAATTCATTTTGTCGTCTTTATCGGCAAAAATCCTTAAATTAATAATTTTAGCCGCCATTTTTTCAATTTTATCTTCGGTATCATCCTGATAGACCGCCAATAAAACCAATAAGCCCCGGCCGATTTCACCCACGATTTTTTCATCAATTTTTACTTCCGCTTCTTTTACCCTTTGAATTACGACTCGCATAATTGAACTATAGGTGTTAGATGTTAGATGCTGGGTGTTAGTAATAGACCATCACCTAATATCTAACGCCTAACAGCCAATACCCATCACCCATTCCCAAACATCCCCGCTTCAATCTCTACCCACTCTTCCTGCCCATCCTCCCACTTATAAGCAACTAAACGATTAGTCTTCTCGCTTTCACTGTAAACATAATTGACTTTTGTTTCCGAGCCGATCCGGTTTGAATAATTTGTTTTTTTATCAAGAACTACCGGCTTGGTTATAAATTCCAGCTTTATCTTGCCTAAAGGGCCGGTAAAAATTATAAACTCAATATCAACCCCGCCCTGTTCGTCTAAATGTTCCCTGCCTTCGTCTTCAACCTTAAACTTATCTTTTACATTCCCTACTATATCTTTCCATCTCTCTTCAGTCATAATAGTCTACGAATTACGAATTCCGCCAGCTGGCGGATTACAAATTTACGAATTATTTAATAAACGTCTTATCTGATATTCGTATATTCGTAAATAATTCGTAGATTCGCGGGTTAATAATATGCCGCTTGCGTTTCTAAGTCTCTCTTTCTGGCTCTAGCTACTTCTTCCGTGATTAAACCGGCCTGGGCTAATTTATCAATTGATTTATTCATCGTGACCATGCCTTCTTTCCGGCTCGTCTGGATGACCGTATAAATTTGCCCGATTTGGTTGCGCCTTATCAGGCTGGCAATCGCACTGTTATTTATCATAACTTCCCGGGCCACAACCAAATCGCCTTTTACCCCGGGAAGCAGATGCTGGGCGACGACCGCCCGCAGGGTTGAAGACAGCTGGATTAAAATCTGCTGCTGCTGATGCGAAGGAAAAACATCAACAATGCGGGCAATAACTTCCGGCGCTGTCGCCGTATGCAAGGTTGATAAAACCAAGTGCCCGGTTTCCGCCGCCGTTAAAACCGCGGAAATGGTTTCTAAATCCCGCATCTCGCCCACCATAATTACGTTTGGGTCCTGCCGTAGGGCGTATTTTAAGGCCGAAGCGAAAGTGATGGTGTCAGTGCCCAGTTCCCTCTGCTCAATAATACTCTGCTTTTCTTCAAACAAATATTCTATCGGGTCTTCAATCGTAATGATGTGAGCGCGCCTTTCTTTATTGATAATATCAAGCATGACGGCCAGAGTTGTGGACTTTCCGGAACCGGAAGGACCGGTGACGATAATTAAGCCGTCGCGCAAATGCGTTAAATTATAAATATTTTCGCTTAAGTTGATTTCTCCCGGGGTAGGAATTTTAGAAGGAATTAAACGGGCGGACATAGCGATTTTTCCTTCCTGATAATGGAGGTTAACGCGGAAACGGCCGCCGAAGAATTCCTGGGAAAAATCAAGCTCCCGCTTGCGATTAAACCTTTCCCAGGTTTTTTCGTCAATTAAAGTGCGCACCGCCTCTTCCATTTCCTTTTCCTCAAGTACGCCATGATTTAATTTCATTAATTCCCCTTCCACGCGCAAAGCCGGAATGCTGCCGGCTGCCAGATGCAAATCCGAAGCTTTTTGGTCTATGGCTTGTTTAAAATAAGAAGAAATATCCATATTTATTTCAAAGATAAAAGATAAAAAATATTAATAATTATCTTAATTTATTATATCATTAAAACCACTAGAAAAGCAATCTTTCCGTTGTTTTTGTGTTTTAGTGTTCTTTTCGTTATTTTCGTATTTTTCGTGTCCATTCGTTACTTTCGTGTTTCTAGAAAACTCGCAGCCGCAATAATTTTGCCGATAAAGCCCAAGTTCTTTACATAGGCAAGCGGATTTTTTAAAACCGTCCTGTTTTTTAAAATCCCTGTCTAAAAAATTTATCTTATATTTCTTTTCCATTTCCTGGCCAAGCTCGCTAATTGCCTTCGCGTCTTTATGTGGGCTGATTGTTAAAGTCGTGGTGAAGAAAGCAAAACCTCTATCACGGGCAGTTTTTGCTGTTTTTTCCAATCTCTCCTGATAGCAAATCCAACAACGTCCCCCTCTTTCCGGTTCTCTTTCAAAACCTTTTATTTTTTTAAGCCAAACAAGGTGATCATATTTTTCGGAAATTAATTTAAGGCCAAATTCAGCCGCGATTTTTTTCGCTTCCGCCAGTCTTTTTCCATATTCACTTTCCGGATAAATATTAGGGTTATAAAAATATAAGACCACGTCATAATCTTTTTTTAAAACTTGCGCCACATAAGCTCCGCAGCCGGCGCAGCAGATATGAAGGAGAACCCTCGGCTTTGACTTATAAAAAAAGCGAAAATAAATAATAATGGCTAAAATCATGCCTAAAATTCCAGCGGCCAAGTCAAACTCGGATAAATCCCGCCCTGGCACAAAAATCTGAATATATTCGCAAAATACGGCGTAAATGAAACTAATAATAAAACTGGCCAGGGCCAGAATCTTAAAATTCAACCTTTTAAATTCCAGACCGGCCCAGATAATCAACCAAACTAAAACTCCAAATAAAATAAAGTGAACCCCTTTATCCAAAAAAGTAATTTCTTGGGGTTCATTATTTACCGGGAAGGGCATAGTGAGTGAAAGAAAAATAAGCCAAGCCCAGCACAAAACTAAATAAAATTTTACTAATTTATTCATAAGTTAGTTCTGTTATTGCAGGGCTCTTATAATTTCCTCGCCGAATTCTTGGGCCGCTTCCGGGCCATTAGCGGTAATAATCTCTCCGTCCACGACCACGGCTTGGTCTAAAAATTTAGCTCCGTTTTTCTCTAAAGTCTCACGTACGCCCGACCAGCTGGTGGCGTTTTTGCCTTGCAAAACTCCGGCCTGGGCTAAAATTGCCGGCGCGACGCAAATCGCGGCGGTAATTTTATCTTCGGCGTAAAATCTTTTAGCCAAAATCTCCAAAGTCTCATCATTAATAATTTCGGCCATGCCCGATCCGCCGATAAAAACTACGGCGTCAAAATCTTCAAGTTTAGCTTCACTGGCGACAAGATCAATATTGACTCTTGTTCCTTCAACACCTGTTGCTACTCCGCTCTGGATGGAAGCTACCTTAACCTGCGCGCCGGCTTCGGTAAAAACCTTCCTCGGTTCGTTATATTCGGTATCGCGAAAATCCTTTGGCGCCACCACCATTAAAATTTTAGCTGTCGCCATATCGTTTTTGGACTGCGAAATATCCTCCTTTACTCCGCAGCCGGTTAATAATAACAAAATAAATATTAAAAATAGCTTTCTCATATCGCTCCTACGAATTATCACCGCCGCAGCGGGATCCCGCCCATATAAATTACAATAAAGTGGCGGGACGAGTTAGTACCTGCCCGAAATGCTTCGCATTCG
Source organism: Patescibacteria group bacterium (assembly GCA_028711415.1). Classification (GTDB taxonomy): domain Bacteria; phylum Patescibacteriota; class Patescibacteriia; order Patescibacteriales; family JAQTRU01; genus JAQTRU01. The sequence continues at coordinate 6,353 of JAQTSG010000009.1, forward strand.
AAGCAGGCGGGCGAATTTACGAATTCTCTACTAAACGTTTTATCTGGTATTCGTATATTCGCGCTAATTCGTAATTCGTAGATTATTTAAGTTTATGCTTTTTTCCTGTCCACGTAGCTAAAACCAATAACCAAAACTGACATTATCACAAATAAAACCAGCAGAGCGAGGACTTTTCCCAAGCTTTGCAAAAATAAGCCGCTAATCCCGAAAACGGCGGCCAAGAGGTAAAAAACCAAAACCGTTTTTCTCTGGCCCAGCCCTAAATCAAGCAAACGGAAATGGAGATGCCCGCGGTCAGCGAATTTAAACGGATTTTTACCCGCGGCAAGGCGGCGAATAATTGTCCAGACCACGTCTAAAATCGGAATACCCATAACAAGAAGAGCGATAGCGATTTTACCCCCAGAAATAATGGCCAGCACCCCTAGAACAAAACCAAGAAGAAGCGAGCCGCCTTCGCCTAAAAAAATCTTGGCCGGATGCCAATTAAAAAATAAAAAGCCGAGGCAGCAGGCGGAAAAAATCAGGGCGGCCAAACCGATATCCGGCTGATAATATTTTGTCGTGATGGTAAAAAGAAAAATTATAATACCGCCGATAGCGCCAAGGCCGCTTACTAAGCCGTCCAGTCCGTCCAATAACTTAGTTGTGTACATCATGCCCAAAAGCCAGAGGATTATAAGCAAATCTGATAAAACCACAAAATAGCGCGTAGCCCCGCCCCATTCCGTTATCGGTATTTTCCACTGGTCTAAATATAAAAAACCACCCAAAGGGTTAGTAATTTTTCCGATTTCTACCCCGCCGGCGACGACAGCTAAACTGGCCAAAACCGGAAAAATAAACTGCCAGCTTGGTTTTAAATTATATTTATCATCCAAAAATCCGCCGACCATCAAAAGGCAAGCTCCAATAAAAAATCCAAGCCAATGGTGGACTTCTAAATTGCCGGCCAACAGACTGCCTCGGGTAAAATAAAGCATGATAAAAAACGCCAAAAAAATCGCCAAACCGCCCAGAAGCGGCACGCTCACTTTATGAATTTTCCTGTCTAGAACCGGCTTATCCACAATATTAAATCTGCCGGCTAAATACTTAACCAGCAAAGTGAAAATTACCGTAAGCAAGACAGAAATAAGAAAAACTATGGGGTAATTTGCGTTCATCTTGACTTTTTGTTAAAAATGGTTTATATTAAAAACAGAATCATTCAAATATAAATGCTTGTGAAAAGCATTTTTGTTATTTCTAAAAAAACAAACAAATTTTCTCCAGAAAGGAGGACTAATTTAATAAATCGTTATAATTTTATTCCTGTTCTTTCTCTACAATCTCCAACCCCATAACCAGAGGCCATAAAATGCTGAGAACTAACACGGATGTCCTAAACAGAGTCTCCGCTATTCTGATTATCTCGGGTAAAACCAATGCCACTACATTGGGAGTAATAAAACGAGATATGCAGGGAGTTAATACTCCCTATGAAGTTTCCGGCCAGTCTTTGGCCGAAAAAACTCGGGAAAAAATACGCAGAGGAGAATATGACCTCATCCTCCAACGCGGAAAAAACGGAGAAATTTCGGTACATCCGGACTTTCAGCATCTGATGCACAAACAACTGGTGGAAGAACTCGCCCAAGTGGCGTAATATACCGCGAACCTCTAACCCTGAAGGACGCTAACACAAGCGTCCTTTTTTTATTTTTCATTATGCTTTTTCAGACTGGGGCTTAGCCCCTTGTTTTCTTGCTTTTTTGTTTTCTTGTTTTCTTGCCCATCACAACACTCTGCCCTTTTCTATTTCAATTCCCGCTTCTTTGTTAATTACCACCGTATCCCGCCTTACCAATTCGCCCTCTAAAATTTTATTGGCAATTTCATTTTCAATTTTATCCTGCAAGAGCCGACGCAAAGGCCGGGCGCCGAATTTCGGGTCATAACCGTCTCTGGCCAATTTAATAATCCCCTCCTCTTCAGAGCGCAGACCAATGCCTTTAGCCGCAAGCATCTTAGCGGTGCTATCCAACATTAATTTGGTAATGCTCACCATATCAGCCATAGATAAAGGTTTAAAAACCACAATGCCGTCAAACCGGTTGATCAGTTCCGGCCGCATTATTTTATTTAACTGGTTATTAATCAAATCCTCTTTTATTTTCTCTATATCCGTGCCCGCCGTTACTTGGTCCTGAATAAAAACCGAACCGGCGTTGGAAGTGGCGATAATAATGGAATTGGTAAAATCAATCGTCCGGCCCTGCCCGTCAGGCATCCGGCCGTCATCAAAACAGGCCAAAAATAAATTCAAAATGTCAGGATGAGCTTTTTCAAATTCATCCAGTAGAATCAGGGAAAACGGCTTTTTGCGCACGGCTTCGGTTAAATACCCTCTAGTGCCGTCAACGTCCCCAATCATTTTTTTAACGCTATCCGCCAGCTGGTATTCGCTCATGTCCAGCCGGATCATATAATCTTTGCTGCCAAAATAAATATCCGCCACGGTTTTGGCCAGCTCGGTTTTACCCACGCCGGTCGGCCCTAAGAATAAAAAGTTGGCAATCGGGCGCTTGCCTTCCCGAAGCGCCGCTCTGGCCCGACGCAAACTGGCCGATACAACCGCTACCGCCTCTTCCTGGTCTATCATGCGTTCGTGAATTTTTTCCTCCAAATTTAATAATTCTTTGCTTTCGCTGGCGGTAATTTTTTTGACCGGCACGCCGGATATTTCGCTTATAGTTTCCGCTACGTCCTCGGCCGCGCAAAGACTCGCGGCCGGGTCGTTTGTCGTCCGACGGCCGACGCGAACCGCGGTTGCCTCTAAAATCTCTATGGCTTTAGCCGGCAGATATTTGTCATGGATGTACTTAGAAGAAAGGGCGACCGCCTGTTCAATCGCGCTATAAGAAAAATAAACCCGGTATTTCCCTTCCATAAGACTCACCTTGCTTTCCGCCATTACAATCGCCTGGTTTCCGGCCGGTTCGTCAATCTTTACCTTTGCTAAAACATCACCCAGGGCTTTGCCTTCTATGTATTTAGAATAATTTTCAATCGTGGCCGCCGTTAAGCAGAAAAGACTGCGGCGGTTTAAGGCCTCGGCTAAAACTTCAGACAATTCCAGACTTTCTTCCCCGCCCGAGGTTATGCCCGCTAAATTTTCTATGTTTTCAATATAGAGAACAATATTGCCGGCCTTTCTCACTTCGTCAATAATTACCAAGAGCCGCTCCTGCGCCTGGGCCGGAGTGGCGCCGCTTACGAGACGGGCTACTTCCAGTTCCAGGAGTCTTTTATCTTTTAAGAATTTCGGCACATCTTCCTCAACCATCAGCTGGGCCAGGCCTTCCGCCACCGTCCTTTTTCCGGCTCCCAAGGGACCGACCAAAATTACGCCGGTGTGGCCACCGGTAAAAGACCCAAAAATATCTTCCATTTCCTTGTCTCGGCCCACGCAAATGCCAAGGCGGCCCCATTTTGCCGCCCGGGTAAGGTCGTAGGAAAAATGGTTTAAAACCGGCGTGGCGACGGCCGTATAAGCCCGGTCCATAGTTCCGGCCGGTTTGAAACGGGCGGCTTTTTTATAGCTTCGGTAATTATCCAGAAGTTTTTCATTCACCCTGAACCACTCAATCATATTCTTAATTTTATCTTCGTCTATCTCCAGATCGTATAAAATTTCAGCTAAATTTTTATCATGGCGCAGGCAAGAAAGAACCAAATTCTTTGGCTTTACTTTTTTCTGGCCGAGATTATAGGCCTGGCTATAAGCTTCAATTAAAATTTCTTTTACTTCCTCGCTTATCTGCAAATCGCTTTTCTTTTCTAAATCAACCGGCTCTTTTAAGAGCTGGCTCTTAACCTTTGTTATTAATTTATTTCCGTCCACATTCAGGCGGACAAAAAGGGAAATTATTTCCTTATCCCGCAGGAGGGAGAAAAATAAATGAGCCGGAGAAAGGCGGCCATGCCCGGCTTTAACCGCCAATAAAAAAGCTTCTTCTACCACCTTTATTACCTCGGGGCTGGCGGCGCGGGAAACGTCAATTTTACCTTTAAATTTCCGGAGCTCTTCCCAATTATCAGGCGACTTCATTTTCCCTTTCCCTTCGGCTTCCCTCACCCGCTTTATTTTTTCCTGTTTAGCTTCTTCCTGGCTTAACCGATAAATCACAAACATATCGGCCAAAACGCTAATCCAAAAAACTAAAATCAGCCAATGTTTAACCCGCCAAAAGCTGAACAATCCCGAATAGCTTTCAACCGCCAGCATATCCGTTGGTCCGGCTTCAGACGACCAGACCCAGAAAGCTAAAGCGATTAAACCGGCCAGACTTACGATAAAAGCCGCCATGTTTATAAGCAAGTCAACGCTTTTTTTAAAATGCCTCAAATTTATCGCTGCCCGGCTCAAATTTAAACCCCAGTACAAAAATTTGCCGTTTGAAAAACTGCCAACGCCTAAACCGCCGCAGGTCGGGCAAGCCAGTCCTGGCTTTTTCTCGCCGGTGCCACCGCAAGCCGGGCAGATGATAAATTGTATTTTTGAATATTTATCCATATTTCAAAACGTTCATATATTTTAAAACCCTTCGGTGAACCCCGTTAGAAAGCCCCGTACTTTCTAACGGGGTGAACTATTGATACGAATGTACCTTTACAAAGCTAACTGGAAAATTATTTCGTAAACAGAAAGTATCGGCAGGATTAGCCAAAGACCAAAAGCCAATATCGCCAAGACTAGCCAGAAAAGCATAAAAATCCCGCGAACGACTATCTGAAATAATCTTACAAAAAAACTTATTAAAATTCCGGCCCAGTCATACTGGGCATACATCGGCCGGAAAATGTTTTTTATCCAAACAAAAAGCGCCAACGATTTTTCTTTGTTGGCTAAAAAATTTTTCAGTTTAATGAGAGTCTGCTTTAAGCCGCGGCTATACCACCAAAGCGGAAAATAAATTATATCCCCCACTAAGTCTACTAAAATTTTCCCCGCGTATAAGCCAAAATTATTGGTAAGCATACACCTAAAAATCCTAAATTCTAATATCTAAATCCTAAACAAACTCAAAATTCAAATTATAAAAATCCAAAATATTAGTTTATAACATTTGAATTTTAGTATTTGGATTTGTTTAGGATTTGGGATTTAGTGCTTAGAATTTAGAGTTTATTTTTCTAGTTTTATTATACCATATTAACAACTTTTACCACAACAGCTTGACATAAATAAAATCCCTTGCTATATTTAAATAACAAAATAATAAAATAACAAAATAATATAAAAAACGATTGTTTATTTTATTTTTATATTATTTTATTTTTAAGCATATGGCGCATAAGAAAGCCGGCGGTTCTACCGCTTTGGGCCGCGATTCGGCCAGTAAAAGATTAGGCGTAAAATTAACCGACGGGCAGTTCGCTAAGGCCGGCGCGATTATAATCCGGCAAAGAGGAACTAAATACCATCCGGGCAAAAACGTAAAAAGAGGCAATGACGATACCCTGTTTGCCACTATGGCCGGCTTCGTTAAATTCACCACCAAGAAACTGAAAAAATTCAATAATCAATTGAAAGACTCCAAGGTTGTAAGCGTTCTGGCGCAAAAATAATTCTTTGCCGAAATTTAAAATATAGAAAAAAGCATCCCGCAAAATTGTGGAATGCTTTTTTGATTTCAAAAAATAGCTTATTTTTCAGGACCGCAGCTCATTGACCAGATCGCAGATCCGGCTAACTCCCTGGATAAGATCATCCTGGCTCGTGGCCAGAGAAACCCTGACAAAAGAAGAACTGATATCGCCGAAAGTTTCTCCGGGCGCTACCGCCACTTTTTTCTCCTTAAGCAACTTTAGAGTGAACTCGTCAGACCCGAGGCCGGAAGCGGAAATGTCAATCAGAATGTAGAAAGCGCCCTGGGGAGTGTAAAGATAAAATCCTCTTTCCTTTAAAATTCTCACCACCTCGTCGCGCCGTTTCCGGTATTCACCCGCCATCTCCTTCACACATTCCTGCGGACCGGTAAGGGCCGCCAGATAAGCTTTCTGCGAAATCCCGCAAGCGCAGGAAAAGAACGGCTCCTGAAGCTTGGTAATAAGTTCGGCCAGACTCCTTTCGCAGACAGCGCAGCCAATCCGCAACCCGGTAGCGGCGTATGACTTAGAAAAGCCGAAGATGGAAATTGCCCGGCCGTCAGGGTCAAAGATTCCGGCAGAGGTATGCTCGCCGTCAAAGACAAAGTCTTCGTAAACTTCATCAGACACCACGTAAATGTCATGGCTTTGAGCGAATAGCATAATCTCTCTCATCGTCTCTTTGGAAAAAACCGCGCCGGTCGGGTTGGCCGGAGTGTTTATAATAATGACTTTCGTCTTCCGGGTTATAAGCTCTCCCAAGGCGTCAAAATCCGGCTGAAACCCGGTTGCCGGATTAAGGGGATAATAAACTGGCTTAGCGCCGAGGCAGGCCACCTGCATGGCATAATTCGGCCAGCCTGGGTCAGGAAGAAGAACCTCTTCCCCTTCGGTAACCACGGCGCGAAGAGCCGTCATAATGCTGGCCACAGCGCCGGGCGAAACTACGATATTTTCCGGTCCGGCCCGAAAGCCGTTTTTCTTAAAGACTTTAGCGGCAATCGCTTCGCGCAATTCCTGTATCCCGGCTCCCGCGGTATACCTTGTAAACCCCGTCAAAGCGGCGTCAGAGGCGGCCTCAAGGATATGCTTTGGTGTGCGAAAATCCGGCTGGCCGACTTCAAGATGAATACAGCCGGGAACGTTTGCGGACAGAGCCATAACCTTCCGTATTCCGGAAGACGGCAGAGCCAATAAGCTTTGATTCGGTTTTGGCATATTTTTTTCTCCTTGCCATTTAAAATTTTTCAAAAGGACGCATTAAGGCCATCCTATAAAAAACTTCAAATAATGTCAACGGATTACAAATAAAAAACGCCCGTCGAAAAAGAACGTTTTTTGATTTTATTATTTTCCCGCCATCCCGCTTGGCGGGACGGTGATATTATTTTATTATTTTCTTTTCGCTCATTTTCAGGCAAACTCTTAAAAATTCCACAAACAGCGGATGCGGGTCAAGCGGCCGGGAAATATATTCGGGATGGAATTGCGTGCCGATAAAAAAGGGATGATTGGTAATCTCAACCGCTTCCACAATTTTTCCGTCCGGCGAAGTGCCGGCAATAACCAAACCCTTCTTTTCAAAAATTTTTCGGTATTCGTTATTAAATTCGTATCTGTGCCTATGCCTTTCCGACACGAATTTTTTACTGCCGAATTTTTTTTCATAAGCCGCGGCCAGATGGGTGCCGGCGATAATTTTACAGGGCCAGCCGCCGAGCCGGATCGTGCCGCCATAGCCCTTTTTAGCGATTAACTCGGCCTGGCCTGGCATAATATGGATTACGGGATGAGGAGTCTTTGGATCAACTTCAGCGGAATTGGCTTTTTTCAAGCCGCAAGCGTTGCGGGCAAATTCAATTATTGCCATCTGCATACCATAACAGAGCCCGAAATAAGGCACTTTATTTTCGCGGCAGTATTTTATGGTTTCTATTTTTCCTTCTGAACCGCGGGAACCCCAGCCCTGCGGCACGATTATGCCGTCAAAATTCTTTAAAATTTTTGTCCCCTCTTTTTCAATTTCCTCCGCATTGACCCAATGTAGAACCGGTTTGCACCGGTTGGCTCCTCCAGCATGCTTAACCGCTTCAATCACCGAAATATAAGAATCAGACAGGCAAAAATCGCCGGTGGAAAAATACTTGCCCACAATGCCAATATTTACTTCTTTCTTGGCGTTTTTCATAGTTTTAACCATTTTCCGCCAATCCACTAAATCTTTCTTCTTCTTCTCCAAGCCAAATTTCTCTAAAATCCTTTCCCCTAACTTATCTTTCTCAAAATTTATCGGCACATCATAAATTGAATCAATATCCGGCGCGGAAATAACGTCTTCCGGCTTGATATTGCAGTTTATAGCCAGCTTTTTTCTTCTCGGCTCATCAACACTCACGGCCGCGCGGGCAATAATAAAATCCGGCTGGATTCCGGCGGAATTTAAGGACCGGATGGCGTACTGGGTGGGTTTAGTTTTCATTTCCCCGATTTTTGAAGGAATGGGCAGATAACTTACCATCACGAACAAAACGTCTTCCGGCTTGTACAAATGCATCATTCTGGCCGCTTCCAAAAATAATAAATTCTGATATTCGCCGACGGTGCCGCCGACTTCTATAATCATAATTTCCGCCTTAGTTTTCGCCACCGCTTTTTTTATCCGGTCCCTTACTTCCATGGGAATATGAGGAACGACTTCCACGCATTTGCCGCCGTATTCTAAATTGCGCTCTCGGTCAATCACAGTCTTATAAACCCGTCCGGTCGTCATATAATTTTCCCGATAAATGTTTTTGTTTAAAAACCTTTCATAGTTGCCGATGTCCTGGTCGGTTTCATCCCCGTCTTCAGTCACGAAAACTTCGCCGTGCTCAATCGGGTTCATGGTGCCGGCGTCAACGTTAATATAAGGGTCAATTTTTAAGGCGCTCACTTCGTAACCCTTGGATTGTAAAATTCGGCCGATAGAGGCAGTCGTAATCCCCTTGCCCACGCCGGACATAACTCCGCCCACGACAAAGATATACTTCGTGCTCATTTTTTTAGATCTTTTCCTTTTAGTGGTTGTCTTTCTTTTAGCCATAAGGGTATTAATAAAAATAAAATAATAAAATAATATAAAAATAAAATAAATAACCCCTTTCTATGTTATTTTGTTATTTTATTATTTTAAATATAACAAAAAATCTACGACAAATTTTCTGAATTTTATCGTTTTTTAAACCCGATAGACTTCATCCCCAACTTTTACTTTTTCGTTAACTTTTAAACCAACAGATTCACCCTTACCCGCTTTAGCTACCGGTTGCTTGTCAATCTGCAGAGAATCCACTTCCTGTTCAAAATCTGTCTTACCTCCGGTAAACCTGATTTTGTCGCCCGCTTTCAATTCTTTGGCTAACTCCAGCACGGCCACGCCGATTTTGTCAAAATAATGGGTCACCGTCCCGATTTTTACTCCTAAAGAAGGATCTTTCGCCATATGATTATATTATTACTTGCTCTTCAGAATTTCAATGGCCTTTTCCATCTGCGGATCTTTATCTTCTTCATAATCTTTTTCTTCCATTTTAACTTCTATCTCCGGCTTTATCCCGGCGTCATTGATAGAATCGCCGTTAGGCGTAAGCCATTTAGCCACGGTTATCTTTATTGAGGAGCCATCCCCGAATTCCCGCAATGTCTGGACCGAACCTTTGCCAAAAGTTTGCTCCCCGACAAGAGTGGCTTTTTTATAATCCCGCAAAGCGCCGGCAAGAATTTCCGAGGCCGAAGCGCTGCCGCCGTTAACTAAAGCTACTGTCGGATAATCTTTTAACCTGGCCCGTCCGCGCGATAAATATTCATTCTTTTTCTCTTCGCTGAATTTTTCCGTTACGATAACGCCGCTATCAACCCATTCACTGGCCAGTTCAATGGCTGTATCTAAATAACCGCCGGGGTTATTGCGCAAGTCAAGAATTATGCCTTTTGGATTCTTGGCTAAAATATCACGCACCGCTTCATTGAACAAACTTAAAGTATCGTCATTGAAATTGCTTATCTTTAAGATAAATATGCCATTATCCCCTTCCTTGCTTCCTTGCGCTCCGGCCGAGGAGACCGTTTCGGTTTTTATGCTTTTTACGACAATAACGCCTCTGGTAATAACCATATCCTTAGTTGCGTCATCCCCTCCCTTAAGGACAGTTAAAGTGACATCTGTCCCTTTCGGGCCGCGAATTTTACTTACCGCCTCATCAACTGTCATGCCGGACGTTATTTCTCCGTTTATCGCGTAAATTTTATCCCCGGCAGCCAGGCCCGCCTTAGCCGCCGGCGTTCCTTCCAAAGGCGCGATAACCGTTAAAATATCTTTTCTGATGCCGATTTCCGCGCCAATGCCTTCAAAAGTTCCGGCCAAATCATCAGCAAATTCCCGGGAAAGTTTCGGGTCCATAAAAACCGTATAAGGGTCGCCCGCGGACGCCACTAAACCGTTTAAAGCGCCATAAAACATCTCTTTATCATTTAATTTGTCTTTATCCACATATTCTTTTTTTAAAGTATCCCAGACTTCCCAGAATAAATTAAAATCAATATCTTGTTTTAAGATATCATCCCGGCCCGAGCCGTATTTGCCGGTGAGCTCCCCTAAATAAACCACCTCTTTTTCCGCCAATTTTTTTATAACTTCGCTTTTTTGCGAAATATACAGGCCCGAGCCGAAAGAAACGATAACAAGAATCAATATTAAAATAACTAAAGAAATTCCTTTTAGCCATTTCCTCTTTTTATTTTCTTCAAGATATTTTCCTTTTATGGTATAAAGCATAAAAAATAAATTAAAAATGCAAAAGTCAAAAATCAAAATGACAATTCAAAATGTAAAATTTACGCTGAGATGATAACCATGCCGCCATTTTTAATTTTACACTATCATTTTACATTTTGATATTTTATTTTTACATTAAAACTATTACCTTCTTAATACCTTAATATTTTCAATATCCATTAAATCTATCAATCTCGATGGTTTCGCCTTTATCGTCCCCCCGTCAATTACTAAATCCGGCTTCTCTTTTTTAAAATAGTTATCCAGACCTCTCACGCTGTCTAGATTCCTTTGCCCACTTTTATTTAAGCTCGTAGAAACTATCGGCTGTTTTGTCCCTCTTAGTATTTTAAGCAAAAATTTCATTTTTGGCAAACGGACGGCGACAGTTTTCCCCCCGCCTGTCAACTCTCGAGGCAGATTATTTTTCTTTTTCAGAATAACCGAGGTCGCTCTCGCGCTTTTCCAGGCGTTCTTTAGATATTTTTCCTGTTTTTTACCAATCCGGCAGTATTTTTTAAGCATCTTAAAATCGCTGACTAAAATCAACAGGGGTTTTCTCTTTTCCCTTCCCTTTATCCTAAAAATCTTTTTTATCGCCCTTTTATCAGTCGCTAAACATCCCAAACCATAAATCGTATCGGTTGGGTAAACAATAACTTTGCCGCGTTTAAGATAATCAATGATTAAATCAATTTCGGCTTTGATAATGTTTTTTAAGTTTATTTTTAAGCATTCCATAATTTTCTGCCCATCGCCACTTTGATACTTTGGAGTATCAAAGTGGCTTACAGCTTTTCCTAAAAATCCTAAGAGTCCCAAGAATCCCAAAAATCTTAAACGTCTATAACTTTCTCACAACCCCTCGCTCCGCGTCCACTTCTACCTTATCCCCGTCCTTCAGCACTTGCGTGGCGATTTTCGTGCCCACGACGCAGGGAATGCCTAATTCCCGCGACACGATAGCGGCGTGGCAGGTTAAACCGCCTTCGTCCGTGACAATCGCCGCGGCTTGCCGGATAGCCGGCATAAGGTTGGGATTAGTGGAAAAGGAAACTAAAATATTGCCGGCTTTCATTTTTTTCATATCCTCCGGCGCGTTAATAATCACCACTTCTCCTTTGGCTTTTCCCGGCGAAGCCACCTCCCCGCTTAATTTATTAACCTTCTTTATTTTCTCTTCCGCTTTTATTTCTTTCTTTGTAAAATCATCTGCTGGCTTCCCTACTAAGTAAAATCTCTCTGGCTTATACCCATAAACCACCAGTTTCAAGCGCTCATTTAATAAATTATAATTAACTTTTCCGGTCCTTAAAGCTAATCTCACTTCTTCCGGCAGCATCATCCGCGCCTGCTTCATAGACAAATGCAGGCGCTTGGCAATTTCTTTTAACAGAAATTCCATCTGGTAATATGACCAGGTCTGCAGTTCGCGGCGGTAAGCTTTAAAAAAGACAAAGTCCCGCGCCACGCCAATAATATTTTTTTCATAATTATTTATTTCCAGGCGCCTGATAATCTCTTCCTGCTTAATCCGCAGAGTTTTTTTAGCTTCCTTATATTTCGCCAGCTCTTTAGCCGAATTAATCCCCCGCCTTATATAATCTTTTAAAATATCAATAAAATAAGCTTCATCTCCGGCCGGGCCTTCGTAAACATAATGCACCCAGACATAGCGGCGGGTGTGGTCTGATATAATCTTCCAAATTTTCTTTTCCCGTTTTTTCAAATAAATCTCCAGCTTAGCGCTGTCTTCTTTCTTAAACAAACTAACCAGCTTTTTATTTTTTGTTATTGGCGGCAACATTTTTAAAATGGCAATTTCCTGCTGTTTGTTAAAAGTGTCGCGCCAAGAAGAGGTTAAAATATTAAAATATTTATCCGCTTTGTTTTTCTTTAAGATCGCGTGCAGTTCATCCGAAATAAAAGTCGTTTCCTGAAAATCAAGCAAAGACAAAATTAAACCGAAAGAATAAAGCTCGGTATTACTCGCGATAAAATTCTGATAATGAAAGTTGAGTTCCTGATTGCTGTAAGCGTGAGCCCTCTTCACAAAAGGTTTGGTAGCCGCGGCCTGTTGTTTACCCAATTTTTCAATCTCTTTATAAACATTTTCTAAAAACTTAGAATTACTTTTTATTTTTGCCACCAGGGTTTTATGGGCCTTGCCCAGTCAGATGGCCAAACATAATAAGTAACGGCGTTATTCTCTAAGACAATAATTACCGAGCACCTCGCCCCCACTCTTTTTTCCATCGGCCCGGCAAATGCGTCAATCATCGTGGCTACCGGAAAAAGAGAAACCACATATTCTCGGGCAATTTTTTCTAATTTTTCTTTGGGCATAAACTTTATTAAAAATCTTTTGACTACACTTTGATACTTTGGAGTATCAAAGTGGCTTACAGCTTTTCCTAAAAATCCTAAGAGTCCCAAAAATGCCAAAAATCTTAAACGTCTATAACTTTCTCACTATCCCCTTGTCGGCATCCACTTCTACCTTATCCCCGTCTTTCAAGATAGCAGTAGCGCTAGCCACGCCAATAAGACAAGGTTTTTTAAGCTCTCGGGCGACAACGGCGGCGTGGCAAGTAACTCCTCCGATTTCCGTCACAATCGCGCCGGCTTTTCTTATAACCGGCATATATTCCGGCATCGTGTTTGTGGCGATTAAAATATCTCCGTCTTTGAATTTCTTAAAATCATTATAGCTTAAAATAATTTTAGCCTTACCCCTGGCAATTCCCTTTTGCGCGGAAACTCCTTTTAATTCCCCAATTTCCTTCCCTTTTGGCTTGGCAAAATATTTATTCTCAATTCGTCTGGCTTTTCTGCCATAATAAAGGAAAAACTTATGGTTAAAAGTTCCAATGGCATAATATTTCCGCCTTAAATTAATTTTTTTCCAGTCTAATCTCTTGCCAACGGCCAGACCGTTTAATTCCTTATCAGTCAAAATTTTTATCTGACTGTTTTTTATTTTCAAACGGCGCGCCAGCTCGTTCGCTAAAGCATCAAAATAATAATAGACAATCTCGGAAATACTGCCGCGGAAATAGTCTTTCCCCCAAGCGGCTTGGCGCATAACTAAAATCGCTTTCTTTAACCGGGCATCTTTGATTTTTTTGGACATCCGGTCGCGCGTCTTTATTCTTATTTTAAAATCTTTTCTCCTCTCTTCTAAAACTTTTGTAAAATACCGCCAATTTCGTTTTTCTTTTTTGTATCTCTCAATTTGCTCCAGATAATCTTTTTTTTGGCGCGGCGGTTCTTTATAATAACTTACGCCAACGTAGGCGAATTTTTTAAGATGATTTTCCAAAAGGCGGCCGAGATTAATTTTTTTCCGGTTTTTAAAATATTTAAGGCAAAGCTTTAAAAATTCTTCTTTTTCTTTTTCTAAATAATTTCGTCTGTCGGGCTGGGTTAGCAAATTAATATTTTCTAAAGTAAAATTTTGTTTTAGCAAATTATCTTTTAAAAATTGATAGCCGCTGATATCAAGGAACCAAACGACCTGATTAAGATAATAAAAACGCTTCATCAGAGAGAAAAACTCATTATATATTTTTAATAATTCACCAACTTTTAATTTTTTTAAATCTTCCAGCTTAAATTTCTCGCCGTATTTTTTAAAAGCACCTCGTTTTTTAATTTCTAAATCTTTGATTAAACCGGGGAAAGCCTTTGGTTTCTCGATATAAAATCTTATGACCCAATCTGGATCTTTTTCCTGATAAAGGTAATTAAACCTGCCTTGGCTGTTTTTCACTACGGAAATTAGGTCTCCTATTTTAGCATATCCTTTTTGGTAATCCGGCAATAAATAGCTTTGGTGGGCTATATAGAGAAGATAAAAATGAAAGTTTCTAATACCGGTATAATAGGATTTCATAATAAACTTATCTAATATTACATAAATTACTAATTCATTTTCTTTTTACATTGACAAAAAAATATATCTATGCTATAATTATAAATTAAACTGTTCTTTTGATTTTTCGCGATTTTTACTGCTTTTAAACTCTTTTTTGAAGGGAAAACACGATGTCTGATGTACGCACGATTTCCTGTTTGGGTAGTGGCGAAGATGAGCCGGAAAGTACCATGTACAAAGCCATGAAAAGGGTGGGCCGTCTGCTGGCCAAGCAGGGTGTAAAAATCGCTACGGGCGCTTTTGGCGGCCCGGGTATGAAAGCTCCTCTGGAAGGGGCGCAGGAGCAGGATGCCGAAAGCGCCCGGATCGGTTTCACCTTTCTCGGCCTTACGGTCAATCCGCACGTCAACCACACGGTAGACTGCGAGGAAATAGCCAAGACCGTAACTTTTCCCGGAATGAAAATTCCGTTCATCGGTTTCGCCTTTCGTCTCATCGGTCTCCTCTCAAGCGATGGCTTCATCATCGGAGCAGGCGGAGGAATCGGCACCTTCCTGGAACTGGTCGCTTTGATTCTCTTTAACACCAAAATGTGGAAGAGGAGCAATACCCAAAAACGGGTGGCTATTCTCTTCCCGCCGGAGATTAAAAGTATTATAACCGGCTGGGACGAAAAAATGCTCCAACAATTATACGACTGGGGACTTTTGTCCGATGAAGTCCGCACCTTGATAAAAGTCGTCAAGACTCCGGAGGAGGCCGTGGAGTGGGTTCTAGGATAACCCTCCCCTTCTCCACGAACAAGAAAAAACCCGCTTGCTGTTTCTGGCTGGCGGGTTTATTTTTTTACCATTCCGGTATTCGTGCCCGCTAAGCCCATTATAACTTTTTTAATGTCTAGCCCTTACTATTTTTAGTAATTCTTTAATCTTCTTGCTTATTTTAATAGGCGGTTTATAACTTTTAGAAATATTTTTATATCGCTCCGGCAATAATGAAAGTTGGCTCATCGTATATTTTCTTCGCTGTTCTATGGTGGGTATTTTATATACCAGCCGTCCCTTCCTGAATATAGGAACAAGGAGAGGTTTCCCAAGTTTCTCGTTTTCCAGCCCGATAATATCTTCCTTAACAAAATTATTTTCCAGTTGGCGGAAAACCTGCTTCTTCCCGGGCAGGCTTAACTTTCCCGGAGAAAATTTTGCCGTGTATGAAACCGAAGAGCCGTCTTCTATCTGGGCGATTTTGTAAACCATTTCCAGCCGGGGGGAATCAGCCGAGGTTACGACTTCCGTAACCAATAAAATCATATCCGCGGGAATATTACTTTTTATAAACTTTTCTATTTTATATTCATCTAAATTACTGGCAACCGCAATTTTCGTTTTATTATAACCGGCTTCGTCTAATCTCCGGCGCGCGTATTTTGCCACCTCCACCAGATTGCCGCTATCAACAAAAACGCTTGCCAGTCGCTTGTTTTTTGACTTTAACTCATCGGCCACTTTAATTACATTATCTAACCCCCTTTTTGTGTCATAGGTATCAAACATGGGCGATATGCTATCGGGAAAAGCGCGGGCGGCGGCGCGGAAAGACTCTAATTCGGTATTAAAAGATTTTACATAGGCATGGTTCGCGTTAAAAGCTGAAGAAGTAGCTTTAAGCCCTAACCTTAAAGCGGCGGAAACATTATTAAAGCCCATATTTTCAAAAAAGGTAGAATTGCGAACCGCTCTCCAGCCCGCGTCAATGCCATGCGCCCGCACAAAACCAATACTGCACTTTATATCTCTAGCGGCGAGCCGCACCCGGGCTAACTTAGTAAGTAGAAGCGTATCAATATTAGCCAGGGCAATAAGCTGGTCAGTAATAAGATGGGCCTCAATAATGGGAGCCGTTACTCTGATAATCGGCGACTGGGGAAAATGAACCGTACCCTCCGGCAGGCCGTAGATATCGCCGGAAAACGAAAAATTTTCGAGGTACCGAGCGAACTTTTTTGAAATCCGTCCTGATTTTAGCAAATGTTTTATTAAAGTTTTGTCATAACGCAAATTTTTTATAAAATCTATAATCGCTTCCAGGCCTCCGGCAACTAAAAAATTCCTGCGCGGAGGTAAATCGCGGACATAAAGATCAAAAGTGGCGATCAAATTTTCCATTCCCTCGGCCAAAAAAATTGTGCCTAAGCCAAAATGGTGTTCTAAACAAAACCCAGGTAGTTCCGAATCGTTTATAAGCCTTTTATTTTTCATATTTATTAAGTTAAATAATTATCCCTTCAAAATCTTCACGGTTCCCTTGTTAGCATCAACCTCCACCTTATCTCCATCCCTTAACACCTGCGTCGCGATTTTCGTGCCTACCACGCAAGGAATGCCTAATTCGCGGGAAACTATGGCGGCGTGGCAAGTTATTCCGCCCTCGTCCGTGATAATCGCTCCGGCTAGCTTCATAAAAGGAGTGTAGTCAGGCATGGTTGATTTAGCGATTAGTATCTCCTCCTTTTTTAAACTCGTCAAATCCTTTTTATCGAGTATTAGGCGAACTTTTCCACTTACTTTTCCCGGGTAGGCGCTCATTCCCTGGATTTTTTTTCGGACGCCATCTTTATTAATTAAACGCAAAATTTGTTTTATTGCCGTTCTATCACTAATTATATGGGGAACTCCGTCGAAATAGTAGATATAATTATTAGTAATCCTTTCTAACGTCTTATTAAAATCCGGCATTATATTATCACCCAGATATGATAATATCTCTTCGCTCGACAAATATACGGCATTTATGTATTGCCAACGGCGGTTGCTTTTCTTCGCTAAGTCGCTAGCTAATTTTTTATAAAAAGGTCGCACTTGAGCCATGGCTTTTTTTATTTCATCTATTCTTTCCGTCCTAATATGCGTATAATCATTCATAATTCTCGCCATAAGCTTTAGCTGCGGATTTTCCAATAACTTAATAAGTTTTAGAAAGGCACGCAAATTCTTAATTGGCTCATTTAACAATTTATTTCTTTCCTCGATCGCTTCGGCCCGGCTCATTTTTGCAATTTCTTTTTTAAAATATTTTTGGTCAAGAACCGGCTCCGTATAAGAATATTCACTATACCAATAATACTTTTTAGCCAATTTGTCCAGGTTTTGCCGATTAACCCGCTTTTTAATGATTAAATCAGCCATCTTCAAGCGCATTGCCTGGTAGTCATTTAATCTCGTCGGCGCGGAAACTATATCCATATACTCACGCGCTTTGTCCTTTCCGTATTTTTTTATTAACCTCAAACGGAATTCCGGATCTAAAAATTTCTCAATCGCAAAAGGCATGATAATCGGATCATGATAATTTTTTAAGGCCTCGAGCCACTGCCTAAATAAGTCTGCTTGGCGCTTGTTCGATAATTTAAGACCTAACCTTAGTCGTTTCGCCGCAAGACGTATAATTTTAATCCCCTCCTTGTAATTTTCTAAATGCTTTCTATAGTTTTTTAAAGCTGAATTTAAAATTTTTTTGTAATTTTTTTCTGAATCCACTTTATGAAGATACAGGCACCGATTTATTCCTTTTAAAGGCACTGATAAATATCTGATCCCGCTTTTATAAATTAATAAAGCACGCCATTCATCGCCTTGCAAAGAAATTGGTCTTGCTGCCCAATAAACAAAATTTTTAAATATAGATATTTTTAATGTTTTTCTTCTTACCGGCATTTATTTAATATAAAATAATTTTATATTATCTATTTATCTAATTTTGTTATCACCACTTTTAACTTTATGAACTTAGCTTTTTCACAATCCCTTCATTAGCGTCCACCTTTACTAAATCCCCATCTTTTAACGCTTTCGTCCCGATTTTCGTGCCCACCACACAAGGAATCCCTAATTCACGAGAAACTATGGCGGCGTGGCAAGTTATTCCGCCCTCGTCCGTAATAATCGCCGCGGCTTTTTTCATGGCGGAAATCAGCTCCGGATTGGTTGCCCGCGACACTAAAATATTTCCTTTGGCCATCTTCGGTAAATCTTTTTTACTGTTAATTATTTTTACTACGCCTTCCGCTTTCCCGGCCCGAGCCGGCATACCTTTTATCTCGGCTGACGCTCGTTTTTTTCTTTCTTTAACAAAAGGCAGCTTCTTAAATTTCTTAATTGCTTTTTCTCCCACCAATATTTCCACGCCTTTTTCTTGGGAAATAAAAATCAATGAGCTTTTAATTCTGGCCCTGGCTATTTTTTTAAGCTCTTCTCCCCTGCTTTTATATTTTTCCCACTCATCCAGAAAAACGTATTTCGCTTCCAAAACATTAAGGCCTAAACGCCGCCCCATTTCTTCCAAAACCAGATAAAAATTCCGGGTGGACTTCTGAAATCCGTATTCCCGGGCCCATTTGTAATATCCCAAATTTCTTACCAAATCAAAAACTTTTATTTCTTTCTTGTCTAATTTAATATCTCGGCACACTTTCCTGAATTTCTTTTCCGTTTCTCTCTCGTAATTCTTTAGCTCTTTTATTTTCCCCCTGATATCAAAATTTGATTTAGCTTTTTCCAGGGCTAATTTAAGATAATGATTTATGTCCCAGTCCGTTTTACTGGTGAAATCAAAAGATAAATAATTAAACCTTTTATTAAGCGCTTTAAGCTCTGGCCGGAATTTTTTTAAAACTTCCTGCCGGCTCGCCACCTTTCTCTTTCTGATTTTTTCCGCCAGTTCCAAAACCGCGATTTCCTGTTGATTAGTTTCTAACTTTTTAGGCGGATTAGTTAAAATTATGAGATAGTCGGCAAAATTTTCCGGCCTCGTTCTTGTTTTCTTTTTTAAAATTTCATTCATTTTCTGGTAAATTGGGTTGTCTTCATAATAACCAAAAAAACTCTGGCAGGAACCATAAGAGTAAAAATCATAAAACCGGGGGTAATAATCTTGGCAGAATTTTAGCAACTCGTCATATTTTGCTTTCTTCAATCCGGAAGGAAAATTTTTTTCAGAAAAAGTCTCCAATTTTTTGGACTTTTCAAAGGCTTTAACGAAAATATTATAAAGAAAGGCCGGGTTAGATAACGCCCTGCCCGCTAAATCTTCCACGGTTTTTTTTAACCCCGAATCATCGAAAAAATAATCGCCCAGAGCTTCTCGCCAATAATTTCCTCCAGCTTTGATTTTGCTTTTCGGAAAAATTTTTTTAAAGCCGATGAC
The DNA here is from genome assembly GCA_028711415.1 of Patescibacteria group bacterium. Classification (GTDB taxonomy): domain Bacteria; phylum Patescibacteriota; class Patescibacteriia; order Patescibacteriales; family JAQTRU01; genus JAQTRU01. The sequence goes on from JAQTSG010000009.1 coordinate 25,882, forward strand.
CGTAGCTTCAACAACCGGTTTCATTAAAATCGGCGGATAAGTTCTTTTCTGCCAAATATACGAAAATCTCATAATCTTGTTAATTGTCAATTGCCTGCCCGCTCGCAAGCTCGCGTTGCTGGCGGGTTAACTGTTAATTGTTTATATCAGACTTTGCAATTTCTTTAAAACTTCAGGTAGAAGCGGAGTTAAGACGCCGGCAAATTTAATTAACCGCGGCGCCACTTCGGAATTGGCTAAGCAGTTGCCGAAAAAATTGCCTAAAACCGCATAGCGGGCGGCCACGTATAAAATCAGGCCGAGTATCAAGCCGCCCATCAGAAGCCCTAAAAATGCTCCGGCCAACCGGTTAATAGTCTTTAAAAACGGAATAATGGAAATAATATCAAAAGTTCTGTCTAAAATCACAAAAATAAAGCAGACCAGGCGGTTGATCAAGGCGAATAAAATAATAAAAACAACCACTTTGCCTAAATTATTAAAACCGAAAGCCAAATCCTTAACCCAGGAAAAGACTTCTAAATAAAAACGGCTGGCGAGCCAGGCGCCGACAATTACGCCAACCAGCGACCCTAGAGTCCTGATCAAGCCGAAGAATAAGCCGTAAAAAACGAATCCGGCCAAGATAATTAACAAAATGATGTCAAAAATACCCATATGATTAATTTAAAGTAAAAAGTTATAAAGTTTATAAAGTTATAAAGTCGCCTAACCAATGACATTCCAAAAACTTTATGAACTTTATAACTTTACAAACTTTCAACTAATACCTATTAGCTGGCAGAAATCCGAGGAAATAATGAATCACCCTTTTTTATCTGCTTAACAGAAAATTGTTCTATTATCTTTTCCGCCGTCTCCGGCATAAATTGTTCTAAATAATAAGCAACGTTTAAAATATTTTGCGCTACCGGTTCCAAAACTTTTTTTATGTCATCTTTATTTTCCATCTTCCAT
>JAQTSG010000010.1 GCA_028711415.1 Patescibacteria group bacterium
CTCCGTCTTTAGAGAGCCAATAAATATAACCAAGCATAACCATTAAAGCGATATAAGTCACTAAAGCGTCAAACACCACTAAATTCTGAATAAAATAGGCGGCTATCAGGCCGATAAGCAGAATAAAATCCGCCGAGCTTACGGTTTTCTTCTTAAAACCGCGGATAAGACAGGCAAGAGCGGAAATAAAAATTAATAAATAAGCGAGAAGGCCGAATAGACCGGTGGTAGAAACAATATCAATCAAATTATTGTGCGCCTGGTCAAAATAAGTTTCACTCCTCGTGTAATTATAGAAAGTCGGGTCAAAATATTTATCAAAAATAATGGCATAATTGCCAAGCCCGGTGCCAAGCAAAGGATGGCTAAAGAAATCGCTGGCCGCGGCCCGCCAAGAAATAAAGCGCGTCTGCATCGTTGAACTGGACATAGAAATATTCGCCAACCGAGCCAAGAAAGAATTGCTCTTAACAAAAGCGCTGTCGCGGTTCAAAAATAAACCGGTTACGGAAATTATTAAAATGAACAAAAAAAGCAGACTATATATCCTCGCCTTTTTATTCCGGCTTAAAACAGCCAGGAGGAAAAGCATAAGCATAAGGCCGGCGCCAAACCCCAGATAGGCTCCGCGCGTTCCGGAAAAAATTAAAGCCAGCAGAACAATAAAAGAAGATGCGGCTAAAACTGCCCGCCAAAACTTATCTTTAGTTTTAAAAAACAAAATAAAAATGAAAAAAAGATTGAAAATAGCGTAAGCGCCGACATAGGCGGCGTTGCCGATCGTCGCAATAACCCGGCCGGGCCCCCAAGGACTTTTAATAATTTCAAGCCGCTGCCCGATGCCATGAAAACTCACTAAAACTCCAAAAATAATAAAAGCCAGGAATAAATCGCGCCAGTCCGTCCACGACCGCATCACCGTGATTATAATAAAGTAAAGAATTAAAAAATGGAGCAAATGAAAAAAACCGAGCATTCTTTCAACGTCGCCCCAAAAACTTAAATTAAAGTCCACGCTCCCAAAGCAAGATAAAAGAAGAACGGAAAAAAAAGCCAGCAGCCAGAAAGAAATCCTATTTCCTTGGGACCCGCCCCGCCCGTCCCGATCCCGCGATGGCGGGATGGGGGAAGTTTTGCCGAAGGGACGCCAACTCGGATATTTAACGATAAAGGCAAGCCAAAAAACAAATAAAATCTCGATTAAAATATTAAAATAAATCTGCTTGGTTGAGATATAGGGAAAATAAAAACTCTTTGAGGTCAGAAGGACGGAAAGAAAAGAAAGATAGACGCCCCACCTTAAAATTATTAAATAAATCTTTTGCGACATGGGTAATTAGTAATTAGGAATTAGGAATTTGAAGTTTTAATTTAATTGTTTAATTTTATTATTCGCCGTCATTTAAAATTTAAAATTTGTTATTCAGAATTTTTATTTTTTAATTCCTCAATCTTTTCCTTAATCGCCTCGTTGCCGGAATCTTGGAGAAGGCATATCCGCCAGGTATTAGCCGCCGGACCGTATTCTTTAATTTCTTCCAAATAAGACGCGTAAGACTTGCAAATATTTAAATCACCGCCCGTATTTTTTAACCCCTCTAAATAAACTTCTCTTATCTCCTTATCGGGCGCTTTGATTTGACTGACCAACAAATCAACCAGCTTTAAATAACTGTTTGGTTCCACGGCTTTATTTTCTATCGCTTTTAAATAAAATTCTTTCGCGCTCTCGTAATCGCGCATATCAACTAAAATATTTCCTAAATTTAAATAAAATAAATAAAATTCATCATTAACTTTCAGGCCGTCCAAATAAGCGTTTTTGGCCTTGTCTAATTCTCCGAGACTTTTATAATAAAGGCCTAAAGATAAATAATTATCCAAATTTTTAGGATCTTTTTTAATATTCTCCTTGGCCTCTTTTATTAACTCTAGCTTCTTATTATACTCTTCTTCGCTTATTTCCACCTCCACAAAGCAGGCATATTTAGAGCAATAATTAGATTTATCTTTATAAACAAATTTATAAACAAAGAAAACTCCGGCGAGAACCAGGATTAAAAAAATAAAGATAATAATTTTTTTTGGCATATTTTTTTAATTATTTGTTATCATCTTTAAAAAAACTTCCGCTTCGGCCGCTAAGCTTGGCTCTAAGCTAACCGCCTTGGCTACCGCTTTCCGGGCGTTTTCCATATCTCCTATTTGCGCGTAAACCGCGGCTAATTTCGCGAAAGCTGGACCTGAATCAAAAAATTTTCCGGTTAATTTTAAATATAAATCCAATAATTTATTAAAATCTCCCGACTTAGCGTAAGCCTGGGCTAAATAATTAATTTCCTGTTCGGTCCTGAACTCATAATTCAAATCCAGGGCTTTCTCCGCGAAGATTATGCCGTTGGCAACATCATTTTTTGAAAAATAAGTTAAAGATATAAACCAGTATAAATCCGGAAATTTACTATTATAGCTTATAGCTTTTTTAAAAATATCCAAAGCTTTATCGTAATCGCCTCTGATTAAATAAGTATTTCCTAAAGACAAATAAGTTTGCTGCCGGTTGCGACTTAATTCAATGGCTTGATTTAAAAGTTCTTCTGCCCGGTTTAAACAACCAACGGCCGTATTAACGTCTTTATTCTTATTATACTCTCCGCAGGCATTATAAAAGTTAGCGGCCATTACCATAAAAAGCGCGTCTTTATGGTTCTTGGATATTTCTTTTTCCACTTCGGACAAAGTATAGGCAAAGCTATTATTTATAGTCTCCTGGTCTTCAGCCGCCATGGCTATAAAATCAGAGGTGTATAGCCCCAACCTAATCCTTATATCCCTTTTGTCTATCGTGGTTTTATTTAAGGCATTCTTGTATTGTTCCATTCCGCCCTTTAAATCAGCGCCGTAGTTTTCACCCGTACCCATAACGCCGATAATAGCTAAATTGCTTTTTATGTATTTATTATAATCTATTTCGTATATTACCAGGCCTAAAATTAATGAGACAATAATTACAATATATACTATATTTTTATTATATTTTTCTGCCTGGTTATCTAACCCGTTATTTCGCGCGCTCTGTTTTTCCAGAGCCGCGAAAGCTAAAACCAGAAAAATAACAATATAGGAAGAAGCGGTATCAAAAGCGAAAGCGTTTTCAATAAAATACGCGATTAGCAAAACTATTAACGTCCAATAACCCGCTTTGGCTTTTTTATCTTCCGCGTTCTTTAATGACTGCCATAAACGTTTAACGGCCATAAAAAACACAGCCAAATAAAGGAGCAGCCCCAATACGCCCAATTCATTAATAATATTAAGGTAATTATTATGGGCCCGGTCCCAATAAGTTTCCTGAAAAATTAAAGTATAGAAAATCGGGTCAAAATATTTATTAAAAACCGCGTAATAATTTTCCCAGCCGACGCCGACAAGCCAATTATCCCGGATTGCCTCTAGGCCGCCCTGCCAGGCGGTTAACCTCGTTTGGATAGTGCTTCCCTTAATAGAATAATTAACTAATCGGCTTACGCCGGTATCCCTTACCAGATCACTATTCCTAAATAAAACGGCTCCGCCAAGAATTATAACGGATAAAATTATGGCTAAGCTTAAATAGGTTTTAGTTTTTTTCTGCTTTCTCCAGATAAACAGCGCCCCGATAAATAATAAAAATATCCCGACGGCAAACCCCAAGAAAACGCCCCTTACTTTCGTGAGAATTAAAATATAAACCGTTAAAGCCAGCCCCGCGGAATATAAAACTTTTGTCCATCTCCCGCCTGCTTCTTGCCATAACGAGAAAAGAACTTTTATATTAATAAAAGTTTGAATTAGCAAATAGCTTCCCAGGAAAAGAGGATTGCCGAGCGAGGAAGTTAAGCGCCCGAAACCCGTTTCATAAACTATCGGCAGTTCTAATTTTTGCGCTAAACCGTATAAACCCACTAAATAAGCGATAATTAAATTAAATTTTAATAATTTATTCCATTGCTCTTTATTTTTAAGAATTGCGACCAGCAAAAAGAAAAATATAAAATAATGGATCTGCGTAAAAAAGCCGTTTAATCTTTCAAAATTTCCCCAAAAACTTTTTTCAAAATTAACCCCTAAAAAACAGCTTAAAAACATCAGCGCGAAAAAACCGGAAAGCCAATAGATTAAATAATCGCCTTTCGGCAGATATTTTTCACGGTTAATTTTCAGTAAAATCAAATAGCAAGCCAGGGCAACCTGAACGGCTAAACAAAAAATAATTGTTTTAGTAAACATTCCCGGGTAATAAAAAGCGTTTGTTACCCAAAGCGGAGCGGAAACCGCGATATATAAGCAAATTATTAAAATTTTATTAAGATTTTTTTCTAATTTCAATATATTCATATTTTAATTTTAACAATAAAAGAAGAAAAAAACAAGTTCTTGAAAATAAAATCCCCCGCCAGCTTTGCGTTGCGAAGTAAGGCGGGCGAGGGGGGATTTTCCCAAAAACAAACCCCGCCCTTCGCGAAGGGCGGGGTTTCTATCTCAACCTGTCCAATATTTATCGGGAAACGGTAGCATAGGCAGTCGGAATGGTCTGCACTAAATAACCGTTAATCCAGTCGTCATCTCCAGTAGCATTAACATCAACGACAGCGCTGTGATTGGCGGAATTAGAATAATCCGACCACAAGAAATCAGCAGCCGTATCGCCGGACACAACCGCTAACTGGGTTGCATGAAGAATAGGATAACTGGTCTTTAGGGCAGTAGAATCTTCGGCGCCAATTCTCATCTGGATAGAATCATTAATCGCCGAACTGGCCACTCTGGCTTTTACAATATAAGTCTTAGTGGTTCCAGCAGAAATTAATAATTCGTTCGGGGTAGTTACGGTTGTATCATATCCCCAAAGGGCGACTGCCCTGGTTCCGGAATAAGTCTGCGAGGAGATACTGGCAGCCGTGCTTGCTAACGATGCTTTAGCGCCGGTTCCGGCTACGTCAGCCGTGAAGAAGCGAACGCCTGTCAAAGCGACGCTCGGAGACGCGTTATCATAGATAGCAAAGGTATCTACCTTTAAGTTGGTGGTAGAAGCGTCGTTCAGCATGACGTCAAACGGAATCTTCTTTATAGAAACATCCTCATTAGCGTCGGCGGTTACTGTGAATCTGTATAATTCTACAGTCCCGTCAGTTAACGCCGTGGTGGATAAGGCCGCGGTGGCAATGGTCGGTTTAGTCTTCCTGATTATCATGGGGTTAGTGGAGTCTAAGTTGGTAGCTGCCGCCACAATGTTAGTCGCCGTTACGGTTACGCCTGAAGATTTTCCTTTGGCCGTAATCGGGCTGTAAGTTGTATCTTCCGCGCCGTTATAGTCCCCATCAAGAATAATTTCATATTGGGAACCGGAAGCTGATTGCGAGTTAGTGTTGACATCCGCCTGGATGGTCAAAACCGCGTTGCTTCCTTTTTTGACAGTGATAGGATCGGAAGTTAAATCATACACGACAAAACCATTAGTAACTCCCCAGGCCGGATTTACAGAACTGCCGTCAGTAATAGCGGCCGAACTCACGGTTTTCTTCGCAACCCCGTTAACCAATAAATCAAAGTTGAGCATGTTGCCCAATCTGTTGGTCGCGTCGGTGGCAGGATCTACTGTTTCATCCGCGCCTTTAGAAATAATGGAGAAAACAATCTTTGTCACCTCAATATCTTCGCTGTTGCCCGCGGTTAACTTAAACTTAGACAAGGCGTTGTCAGTGCTGTTCATCACTAATATTCCGGCGGCCGGAGTTCCGGCGTCAACCGTAGCTGTTAAAGTGCCAACACTGCTGATATATATCGCCTGCAATCCGGCAGACATAGTGGCATTAGCGGAAGAACTGGTGTCAGATCCGGTAGCGTAAACAGTGGAAGGATAAATTATACCGCCTGTGTCCGCGTTAAGATTGGTTAAGTTCTGCGGGCTGGACAGGACATCGGCATAAATATTAACCACCAGTTGCGCTCCTTTGGCTAAGCTAATCTGCGGGCTTGGCGTAAAGCTATAAGTGGTAGCGTCAGTATCAGTTAAAGAACCGATAGTAGTTCCGATAGCAGCTCCGGTATCAGCTCTGGTAAGCCGTAGATTCTGGAAGACGTCGGCTAAGGTGGAGTTTGTGGTTAACACATCGTCAGTCAAAGTAATTTGGCTGATAGTTACCCCCTCGCCGGCGCCAGCCGTAATGACGAAAGACCCAATCAAGACATTATCTTGACCGACTACTCCGCTCGGGTTAGTTGAATTAGCATCTCCGATTGAAGTATTTTCCGCCAAGCTCAAGGCCCCGCTTGAAATAGTTAATGATCTGCTGGCTACGCTCGCGGTGCTGATATTAGTAGAAGAAACTAATCCTTTAGCATTAGCAGACCCGGCGTCAAGGCCGATAGTTAAAGTTTCAGCGGCAGTAAATGCGCCAGCGTCATCGTCTTTAACATCAGCTTTAATCGTTAATACTTTCGTTATGCCAGCTTCAATTTCAAAGCTGGTTCCGAAAGTAAAGGATTTACCGGCGCCAGTGGTATTGGCCGCGGCTAAATCCTGGGTGCTGCCTACCTGCGTGCCATCAAGCAATAATTTAACATTATCCAACCCATCGTTATGGGTGGTGGCGGCGGTTCCGCCATAGTAAACAGTTAAACTGCTAATTCTCACTTTTTCTCCGGACGCTTTAACATTAAACTTGGCCAGTTCTACGTTAGTAGCACCTAAAGCGATATTTCCGCTTGGGGAATCGCTGGCAATGCTAATAACTACGCTTCCGGAATTAATGGTGGTGTTTGTAGTAGAGCTGTTTGAAGTAATAGCTGTCCAGGAATCTACCTGGTTGGACTTTGTGTAAACGCTATAATTTGTGTCATAAATCCACATATCATAACCGTTTTGCAAAGAAAACTTAACAGTCCTTGAAGATCCGCCAATGATATCAGCGGTTAAGCTAATTTCCTTGGTGCTTCCCGAAGTAATCTTATAAGGAGTGGCGCCAAAATCAAAAGTAACAGTACTGTCGCTGGCTAAGTCAGTAACAGTCGGACCAATTTGGGTTCCGCCTACTTTTAATTTGTAGTTCTTCAAGTCGCCGGAAGCAACCGTCCCGATTTGGGTAACAGTTAACTTGCGGATTTCCATATCCTGTCTTGAAGAAATAGCGCTGAATCTCCATAATTCATAATCGCTCTGTCCGGGATCAGCGGTAGCGGCCGCGGCTGGAAAAACATTAGCAAAGGTTACATAACCCAATTTGTCAGTAACTTGAGCGACGGTCATTAAATTTCCGCTAATCGGGAAACTGCCGGAAACGGCAGCTCCGTCAGTAATAATATTACTGGCAGCGGCAATGCTATAACTAATTGTAACTCCCGTACTTGTCGCGTCAGCGATATCGCCGCGCAAAGTAAGAACCTTTGTTGTTCCTTTCGGTATAGTGACGATACCTGAAGATTTGACAAAGGAAACTACATTACTAGCTATGGAAGTGCTTTCCATTAAAATGGTATTGCCATCATACAAAGCCAAATTTACCACATCGGTATCAGCTGAAATACCTGACCTGGTGAATTTAACCGTGGTAAGTTTTACATCTCCGTCAGAAGCCGCGGTAAAGTTTATCTTGGCAAACTCTACTTTAGCCTGTGAAGTATCGGATGACCCGGCATCATCAATAACAGTAGCCGCAGCCGGCGTATCGCTGGCTAAAGCAACGGTTAAACCGGTGCCAACAACACCAGCCACAATGCCTGTTCCCGCTCCGCCGCCCTGGGAAGTGTCATTCTTGGTAGCGGTAGCGATTTCCGTTCCTAAAGTCGGCAGGGTTAAAGTGGAAGTGATGACATCCGCCCATTTGAAGCGGTTAGCCGTGAAAGCGGCTTCAGTCGCAACTTTGCTGGCGGTGCCATCGGCGTTGATGTAATAAACATCAGCCGCGGTTCCGAACTTTACTAAACTGCCGGCCGGATAAGCGGTGGCGCTTACATTGGTAGCGCTCACTGTATAGTTAGTGAAGAAAGCGTCAGAAACGTCAACCACGCGCTTGGCCCAATCAGCTCCGTAAAGAGCGACAGCTACGGCTTCGCTCGGAACCCACTTTAAGGTCCCGTTCGGTTCAACCGCGTAGACCTTAGGATTGGTTGTGATTTTAACTAATTTAGTACCTGGTCTCATAGTAACATTAGCTCCTAAAGAGTATGACTCTAACTCTGATTGAGGAATAGTCACAACCCCGGAGAAGTCGCTATACCAGGAAAAATAAGTCTGTTCATTAGGGAAAACATATCTTTTACCATCAGCTCCCAAGTAATAAACGGAAGAAAGTCCGCTCATCTTGATTAAGTCACCGGCAGAGGCGGCCGCGTTCACTTCCGGAGCGACAACCACACTCATCGCCAATACTGTGACTAACATTACGCTGATCGTAAAAACTTTTCGTATTCTACTCATAATTGAATTTTTTTACATTCAGATGCCTCCCGCCTAAAAGCGGAAGCATCTGAATGTTTTTGCCTTTAAATTAAAGGGCTGATAGATCGGCCGGAATTCCGTCCCCCCCCACACTTACATATAATAAGTGATAAATAGGGGGCAAATTGTTTACCCCATTAGAAATCTATATCTAATGGGATTTATCCCGTCTACCTTAATAAAATTAAGAAATGGCGGGGCATGGGGAAATTCGCCAATCCGCTATAGCGCGCGAGCGCCTGAGCGGATCCCCCACTTAATATACATAAGTGTGGGGGTAAAACTTTGCTGATCTATTGATAGCCCATAATTTAAAAGACAATTTTTATTTATTAATTTAAGCAAACCCATCCCGTCCGCCGGCTGGCGGATTCGGAACTCGGCCTTTACCGGGTCCGCTTGTCTCCACTAATGTGGATTTGTTAATTATCCATAAGATAACTAACAGCTCAACAAAAGTAGGAGATTCTACTCTTCTGTCTTATATTCCTCCGTGCTGGTCGCTCCCTCATTCGCTCCCTTCACTTCGCCCTTATCTTCTGAACTGATATTTTCCAAAATATTATTGGCCTCTTCAAGTTTATTTAAAGTGCCACTATAATCTTTTTCATTAAAAAGCTCTTCCGCTTCCTCAAGCATTTTATGGGCATCTCCCAAATTAGCCGGATGATCGCTAATTTCTTCAGCTGGTGTGTTCGTCGCCTTTTCCTGTTCTTCGGTTTTAATTATTCCATCTCCGGGCTTACTATTTCCCACTGCTGCCTCTCCGCCAGCTGGCGGATTTAATTTTTGCGGTTCGGAAATTTGCACACCCTTCTCTTCTTTTTCTAAATTAGCGCTAAAAACTTTTATTTCCCCCTCCATCTCTTCTTCTTTTGGCTCTTCCGCGACTCCCATCTCTTTAAGTTTCGTCTTAGCCACTTTTATTTCCTTTTTAAAATTTTCCGATAATTTCTCCGTCTTAGATTTTCCGGTTTCATCGTCTGATTCAGTCTTAGCTAAAATTTCCGTTATGTCTTTGGCGTGATCATTGGCAAATCTGAAACTTAATTTAGCTTTTTTTTCTTCCCCGAAAGTAACGGCTAGTTGCGCTTTCTCGCTGATAATTCTCGCAATATACAAAGAACTGTCCGGCTTAGTTAAGCGGGCCGCCCTTACGCTAAAAGCGCTCCCGGACACAACAAGCAAACAAACAAAAAATACCGCCCACGCCGGCGTTGAGAAAAATCTCGCCAGTCTTTGCGGTAAAACAAAAAATTTTATTATCGTCCCGGTTTCTTCCGCGGATATAGCAGCCGTAGCCGAAATTTGGCTAAATAAAATTCCCCGGTTTCTTTCTTTCCATTCCTTATCCGGAGCGATAGATTTCAAACTATTTAATTTTTTTATTAACTCTTTATTTTCCATCTGGATTATCCATTAATTCTCTTAAAGCTTTTAAAGCGCGGTGGAGGAGAACCCGCACATTATTTTTCGGCTTATCAAGGACGGCCGCTATCTCCTTTATACTTAATTCGTCAATGAATTTTAAAACGATAATTTCCCGGTACTCATCCTTCAGTTCTTTTAGCTTCTGTTCAATTATTCCAAAATCGGAATTTATTTCCGCCTGCCTGGCAATATCCTGCTTCTCATCTTTTATGTCTACCGGCTCGCCTTCTTTATTTTCAAGGGCGACTTTATTGAAATTGGAATTTTTTCTGTAATAATCAATGATTGACGTTCTAGCTATTTTATAAAGCAAAGACTTTAAAGTTTTAAAATCTTCTACGCTGCTATCCTGGATATAATTCCAGGTCTTTAAAAAAACGATTGAAGTAAGGTCATTGGCTTCTTCTCTGTTACCTACTTTAAAATAAACAAAACGGAATATCTGGTCAACGTACAGATCGTAGGCTTGGATGAAAGCATCTTTATCTTTCTTTTTCGTCCCAGCCAGAATTTTATTTTCCTGCCTTTTCTTAGTAAAAGTATTTTGAATTTTATTAAAGTCCATTATCTCTTTTGTTCGCTCTAGCTTTTGGCTTTAGCAAACTAGTTAATTATACGTAAAAAACCATTAAATATTACACTAAAATTTAAGGAAATAGACCTGGAAAAAATAAAAAATCTAAAGTAGTAATTCAAAAATCAGGGAAAATAGTCCCCTGTTATCAATAAAAAAAGCTAAAATTAGCCAAAAAAATTAATTATTTTTTCAATTATTAACACCTTTATTTACTGCTTTTATGCTAACATATTTACCTTAATAAAGCAAGAAAACAATAAAACAAGAAAGCAAATTTTTTAAATCCAACCTATTTTTCTCCCTTTCTCAAGCTTTTCCGGTCTTTCTTGCTACGAAACGGACAGGCGGGTTATTTTGTTGTTTTTTTGTTTTCTTGTTTTATTGATTCCGGTATTGCATTTTTTTTAGTACTATGAGAAGATATTAGAAAACAAACACACTTTAGTCTAATGTAGCTTAGACTTAAAATAACATTTCTCTTATTTAAACTCATAAAAAATAGCTAAAATATTATTCTTTGAACAAATTTATACGACTTTAGTCTACAAGAATGTAGACTAAAAATACAAAATTGTTTTATATTAGCTAATTCCATACTTTAGTCTACAAGAATGTAGACTAAAGTTCTTAATTCGCACTGCGCCCGCCTGACGTTATCAGCGATCTGGTGGGTAGTCCCGCTAAGCGGAATAGCGCGGCTTTCACCCACGGGGCGAAATAACTAAAATAATGCCAAAAAAATATAAAACACGCGCCCAGCCAATTAAAACTGATAATACCGAAAACGCCGAGAAACCCAAAAGAGATAATCAAAAAAACGAATATCCGCCTTTACTAGAAAAGAATATAAAAAACCCTCTTTGGCTTTCTGTGTCTGAAGCGGCTAAATTAGGCGGGGTGCAGACAAAAACTATTAGACGGGCCATAAAATCCAATAATACCAGATATAAAATTATTGGCAACCGTTATTTAATTAATTTAGAATCTCTAATAGCTTTTTTATATACCAAAAGAAAACTCAAAAATAAATTGAACGAATACGGCCTTGGACAGTATATAAAGGAATGGGAAAAATGATTTTAAAAATAAAATAATATAAAAATATAAAAAATAGAGGAAAATAGAGAAAATTAGCCCTATATTTTTTATTCCTGCTATAACTTGCAAAACCTATAAGATACGAATAAAGCCATCTTCAGGCTCTTTTATTTTATTATTTTATTTTTAAAACTAAGTTATCCACAGCTAATAATTGTAAATAAGTAAAAAATATTTTATAATATTAACAAGAACGAGAAGGAGGAATAGACAATTATCCACAAATTACTAACATAATAATCCCCCATGCTTTATGTTTAGTTTAAATTTTAAAAAAAATAGCTTTTTTGTTAAAGCTAATAAAATTTTTCCCCAAATTTTATATTTAAAAATTAATCATATTATTCTCGCTTTAATAATACTGGTCTAATTTATGACGGCCAGTATTATTTTTTTGACAGAAAAAATATAAAGGAGGATTTAAAAAAAATAAAGTCCCGCGCCTTTTGACAAGATAAATCTTTTTCAAAAAGTGCGGGGTAAAGAGCTTTAAAAGGTCGACTCCATAAATTTTATTTTATGGGAAGCTTTTTCTCCTCTATAAGTATATTAAAAAATTAGCAAGAATTAATAACTTATAGGCCTATTTATTAATTTTCGCTAATCTTAAAATGAACCACTCTATTTCATAATTTAATTCTAAAAGTCGATTAAATTAATTATAAGAGTGAACAATAAAAAATTATGGAAAAATTTACTAAATCAAAATTAGTTGCGCAGATTGCCCTAACCTCTTTTGTCGCCGCCTTAGCCATAGTCGGCGTTGCTTACGCCACCACTATCGGGACTAATATTTCTACCACCGGCACTTTAGCCACGGCCACCACTACTATCGCCGCTGGCGATTTAATCGTTGATACCGACACCTTAATTGTCGATAATGATAATAATCGAGTTGGTGTTGGCACAACCACGCCGTCTTATTTATTAGACGTGGACGGCAATTTTCGGGTTGGCATTGAAACTAAAGTTGATACCTTCTTTGTAAATACAGCTACTCAAAGAGTTGGCGCGGGCACAACCACGCCGGCTTATCTGTTGGATGTGGATGGCGATTTGCGGGTAGGCATTGAAGCTAAAGCTAATACTTTGAGGGTTGATACGACTAACCAAAAAGTTGGCATTGGCTCAAGCACGCCTACGACTGCTTTATCTATCGGGACGGATTCCGCTACCTCCACTATTTCTACTGGTAAATTTTGTATGGTTGCAAAAGACCAGGAAGGAAGCACTTTCTATGTAACCTTCAATATGGCTGCGGCTGATGCTGGGGCTGGTATTTTTGCTACTTCCACCATTGATTGCAGATAGTAACTAAACATAGTTATTGCTTTCTTTCTTGGTCGATTTTACAAAAAGACTTAGAGGAATCATAACTAATTTGATAAAACTTATGGCTAAAACACCTAAATTGGTTTTATTCTTAGTTGCTCTTCTGCTCGCTTTCCCGGCGCTGGCCACTACCGAATTTACGGCCAATGGCAATGTTACAGTTAGCGCCGTCACTTTCGGCGGCGATACGGTTGATATGCTTATTATGGATACCTCTACCGCTGAAAGCTGGACATATAGTGGCGGCGCTTTTACCGTAACTAATCCCGGCACCTTTAAAGTCGGCTCTTCCGATACGTCTGTTAAAGCAATTAAGGTTTCATTGCTAGGAAGCGTAGTCGCCTGCGCTAAAAATCATACCCCAGGAACAAGCTACGTCTCTTTTGCAACTACCGCCGGCGTATATACTGTCGAGCCAAGCACAATAAATATTGCCAACTCTCTTACTTATAATTCCAGCTGCGGCGCCGCTACCTGCGCTTCTGGATATAGTGTTACCGGAACCGGAGCTGACGCAGATTGCGCGGGACAAGCCTCGGGCGGCAGTCCTGGCGGCGGTAGTAGTACAACTACCACGACCACAACCACCACCACAGTTACTTGTACTTCTTGGACATACTCTAGCTGGGGAACTTGTTCGGCGAGCGGACAGCAAACAAGAACGATTGTATCTTCGTCACCAAGCGGTTGCACCGGCGGCAGTCCAGTAACGAGCCAATCATGCACTCCAACCACTACCACCACTACCGAAGAAACCACTACTGAAACTCCAACCACTACCACTACCACCACCTCAACCGCAACGGCGGAAAAAATTTCCACTACGGCCGGAGTGCCAGCTACAGACAGCGCTGGCAAAGTCACTTTAGAGCAAATGGATACTGATGCAAAAACCGTCGCTACTGCCGATGTAAATCAAGTCATCGCCGAGATGGGCGTAGGCCGGAATGCGACCGCGGAAAAGACATACAGCGAGGGTATTGTCGCCAACGTGGTTGCTGGTTCAAGCATTACTGCCGCAGTCCGCAATACCATAAATAACTTTGTTACTTATGGCACAAAAGCCACTAAAACATTAGGGGCAGGCGAACGAGCTGGTGTTGTTAATAGTTTTAAAGCAGCTTTAGGCAAATTGCCAACGACAGAGGCGGACTGGAATGACGTTATAAAAATCGCCAACGGACGCTGGCCAAGCCAAATAAGCAAGACGGCTGAAGATAAGGCGACAATAAACTTCAAAAAAGTTTACTTGAGAAATCCGGACAGGAAAGTTGCCCACGATGACGCGGCTATAACGGTAATGGCTTATGGGTTAAGGCCGGCTGACAGAAACCTCAATAGTGAAAAAGCGGCAATTAAATCCTTTAAAGCTATTTACGGTTACGCGCCTTCCGCTGCTACGGCCTGGGATGTGGTTAGAGCTATCGCCTATTCTGGAGCTACACGATAACTCTAAAAGCAGTATAAGCGAGTATTATTCACGCTTGTCCCGTCGGATGACGGGATAGTTAGAGCCATCGCTTATTCTGGAGCTACACGATAAGCATATTCGACGAAATAATCGTGTATACAGCACGCTTATGGCTTACTTGCCCCGCCCCTCGCGAGGAGCTGGGTTCTGGAGCGACACGGTAAAACTCCATTATGGTGAAAAGATAAATAAGAATAAACCATTAAAAGAATAGAGACGCGATTAATCGCGTCTCTATTCTTTTTTTTAAATCCCTAAATTTTTCTAAAGCACTGCGTCCTTGGCTGATTTAGACACTCTGAATTTAACTACGGTCTTAGCCGGGATCTGGATCTCCTGGCCGGTAGCCGGATTGCGGCCCATTCTGGCTTTTCTGTTTACTTTTACTAATTTGCCGATTCCCGGAACGACAAACTCTCCGGCGCTCTTTACTTCCTTATACGCCATCTCCGTAAGAGTGTCCATGAGATTAGTCACATCCTTTTTAGCTAAGCCGGTTTTGTCAGCTAAAGCCGAAAGCATCTGCGACTTGGTCATTTTTGCCATAAGTTTTTTTATAAATTAATTTGTTAATTTGTGAAATCAATTTAAAGTAAAGGTAAATATATAGGTAAATTAAGGACTTCTTTAATTCTAATCCTTAATTTTACTTATATATTTACTCCGGTTAAATAAATCCCCGCCAAATAGTTATAAATTAAATTTAACGGGATAAGCTGCTAACCCGCCTACCAGATGGGCAGATAAGCGGCCCTTATTTAACGGGGTTTACCCGCAATTGATATCCACAAGCTAATTACATTATACCGCTAAATATTAAAAAACACCAATAATTTTAAAGAAAATGAAAATTTTATCTGGCTAATTCTTCTGAAAATATATTAAATTTTTGCTAATATTAAACAAAATATTTAAATTATCAAGTATTTTAAAGCATTCTTATTTTTTGCCTATTAATGCTTCTAATACGGCGGTTTCCGTGAATTTGCCAGTTTTATTAAGTTTTAACAAACCCTTTCTAAGATCATCCTCAAACTCTTCAATTCGGTTGCCAAATAGCCACCGCGCCGCAAAAGAAGTTGAATACAAAAACCCTATAATGCTATGGACATCCCAATTTTGTGTATACTTATCCTCATATTTCGCTAAAACATTAAATTTCGAACGGGCAAGCACGTCTTCATATCGATCTTTTGTTTCATTAAAATAACCCTTGCCTGCCCGCCGCTTTTCTCCTAGGTATTTTTTAATAATTTTTAAAACAACTTTTTTCCAGGGATCATTTCCCAGATTTCTCTGAATTGAGGAAATATTGGAAAAAATAACAACACCGCCGCCAGGTTTAGTTATCTTATAAACTTTTTCTAAAACTTTGTCCTGCTCCATCCAATGGAAAGACGCGCCCATTGTTGTTAAATCAAAAAATCCCAATTTTTCTGAAATCTGTTCGGCATATATTTGTTTCCAAAAAATATTAGAGATTCTCTTCGCTTTGGCCAAAGATTTGCCTTCGCGAAGCATTTCTTTGTTTGGATCAATGGCTACCACTTCTTTAACAATTTTAGAAAACGGAATGGCGATTTGGCCAGTGCCAGTTCCTAAATCCAGAACTCTGGATTCCTTGTTTAGCTTAAATAACTTTGTCAAATATTTATAAAAAGATGCCGGATAACCGCGTCTGAATCTCCCGTAATACCAAGCCGCTCCTTTAAATAATTTCTGGTCTCTTTGCTTTGGCATAATAATTATTGATTACCCGCCAACTGCCCGCAAGCTCCTTTTATTTCCGCGCCTAAGCTTTTTCTGATAGTTGCCCCGATTCTATTTTTGGCAAGATAATCTTTAAACCACTCGGTTGTTTTAGAATCAGACGGAGCCAAGCCGCCACTGGCAGCGTTATAGCGGATTAAATTAACGCGAATAAGTTTTGTTCCGCCTTCAATTGACTTGATAAATTCAATTAATTCATCGGCTTGGGCCGGCTGGTCGTTTATGCCCTTAAACATAACATATTCCAGAAAAACTTTGCGGTTTGTTTTGCTAAAGTAATAAGCCAGGGCTTTTTTCAGCTGGCTTAAATTAAAGCGCCGGTTAACCGGCATATACTTACTGCGGTCCTTGTCATTCGGAAAAATAAGGGAAATGGCTAAGTTAATTTGGGGGAACTCCCGCGCCAGGTTTTTTATTCCTTCTACTATCCCGGAAGTGGAAACGGAAATACTCCTTGAACCGAAATTAAAAAAATCAGGGCTAATTAAAACCTTTAAAGCGTTTTTAACTTCCAGCCAATTAAGAAACGGCTCGCCCATGCCCATAAAAACCAGACTGGAAAATTTTCCGGCCAGTTTCCTTTCCTTAAAAAAATTTTTCCAGAAAAGAACCTGGTCCGTAATTTCCTCACTCGTTAAATTTCGCCTGAACCCGCCCTGACCAGTAGCGCAAAAACGGCAGGCCAATTGGCAGCCGACCTGGCTGGAAATACAGGCCGACCAGCGTCCGGAAAGCGGAGATAAAAGAACCGTTTCTATAACTAAACCATCAGCTAAGCGCAGTAAGGCCTTATACGATAAGCCATCTTTAGACTCAAGTATTTTTTCCACCTTAAAAGACAAAGGAAAGATTTTTTCACCTAAATCCCCTGCTAATGATTTTGAAATAGTGGAAATGCTTTCAAAATCCAGAGTAAACTGTTTAGTAAAAGCGTCCCTAATCTGCTTATACCGAAAAGCCGGCTCCCCCATTTCGTTAAGCGTTAATTGTAATTTATTAAAATCCATAATAATCGTTATTATAACAAAAACAGCCCGTATTGGCTATTCTCTGGCATGGGATGAAGCCTGCCTCAGGCAGGGAACCCGCCTTCTCCGCCAGCGGGCGGATTCGGCCCGCTTGGCCCGCCTAGACGAGCTGGCGAGGCTGGCCAAATCCCGCTAAGCGGGAGAGGCGAGCGAGGCAGGTCGAACCCTCCTATCTATGCACGGGATGAGGGAATCGAACCCCCGCCAAAGGTTTTGGAGACCTCCGTACTGCCACTATACTAATCCCGCTTAATTAACAATTGACATTTAACATTTAACTTTTAACAACTAACTTTTAGCTTTATCCTCTTAGGCTTTTTATAAATCCGCCTAACTGTTTTACTATACTTTCTAAATCTTCTTTTAGAACTTCAAATTCTTTATCGGAAATTTTCCTAAAATCATGCATAATATCTAAGCAAGCGACTATTTCGTTTGCTGAGGCGATAGAAATTTCTAAAAATTTAGCAAAATCTTTGTCGGATTTTTTCGCGGAACCTTCTGCAATATTCAAAATCACTGAAAGGGCCGCCCGTTTTATCTGATCCCTGAAAGAATAATCTTGAACTCTTAACGATATAATCAAAACATTTTTGTGACATCTTTTCGCCTGTTCATAAACCGGAAAATCAAAAAATCTAAAAGTCTTCATAATTAACTATTTTCGTTCCTTAACAATAGTCAATTGTTAATTGTTAATAGTCAACTGTTATTTCTCGAGCGCTCCTCCGTATTCCAGCTCATAAATATGAAAAATCGTGATGGCGATAGAAATTACTAAAGGACCCAAGAATACGCCCCAAAAACCGAACAAAGAAATCCCGCCCAGAATGGATAAAATGATAAAAATCGGATGAACCTGGGCTTTGCCTCTAATAATATAAGCCCGGATAAGATTATCAACCACGCTAATTACTAAAACGCCCCACGCTAAAAGGAAAATTCCCTGCCAGATTTTGCCGACAAAGAGGAGATAAACAGCTAACGGAAACCAGATAAAGGCGGCGCCGACATAAGGCAGAAGAGAAAAGAAACCCATGAGCAAGCCGGCGAAAAAAGCCGGCAGGCCGACAATCATAAATCCGACCGCGCCAACCGCGCCTTGGGCAATCGCCACCACGAAAGTGGAAATCATCGTGGAATAACTTACATCGCGGAATTTTTTAAATATTTCCCGGTCGTACTTATTAGGCAGCGGCGTCAACTGCATAATCCTTTCTAACATCCTCCGGCCATCCACAAAAAAGAAGAACATAGTAAAAATAATTATAATCAGGGAGATAATAAAACTAGTTGTCCCCTTAAGTAAGGTGGTGGCGCCGCTTACCAGCCAATTGCTGGACTTTTTGGCAATATCAGCGACAAAAACCTTTAAGTCATTGCTGTCCAAACCCAATAAATTCGCTTTTTCTAAAATGCTATTTTTTATAGTTCCGTCTAAATCAGTTTTATTTAGAAAATTAATCGTATCCGAATAGGCCAAAACCGACCTTTGCGCCGTATAGATAATCAGGTTTATGGCCGGGATAATTACGATTAAAATTATTAATAAGCACATAACGAGCGAAGCCAAATTCCGGCGGTTGCGGAATTTTTCAACCAGCCATTCGTAAGGAGTGTAAAAAATTGAAACTAAAATGGCTGCCGCCAAAATTTCCACTAAAAAAGGCCGGAAGACTAAGTAGCAGGCAATAACCACAAAAATGATTAAAGCGATTAAAAATATTCTGGATATGATATTCTTATTCATATTCATATATTTAATTTAGCTCATCCAAAAGATTAGGATGATTTTTTAAAATATAATCATAGCGGTCCACGCTTTCTCCCGTCGCTTCATTAAATAAAGGCGTGCCGCCCGCGTACATAGTCTCCGCTGGATCGCCATAGCGGTTTAAATTATTTTTCTCTAACCAATTATCAATTTTTTCTTTCTGCTCTTTGGTTAAATCTTTAGCGGCCGGCGGGCTTTTCTTTTCTTGGAAAAAATCAATCACCTCTTCCGCCTGCTTATCCGGCAGTCTTTCCAGGCCTTGCCCAATCTTATTATCAAGCTCCTTTAATTTTCCGCCAATATCTTTTAAATTACAGCCGGAAAAAAGCAAAACAAAAACCAGCAAAAAAGCAAGCTGATTAATTTTTTTTAGCCCTAACATAAAAACCTCCTTACTTAGTTTCTTTGTGCAAAGTATGCTTCCGGCAATGTCGGCAATATTTTTTTAGTTCCAGTCTGTTTTTTAGAGTTTTCTTATTTTTCCTGGAAAAATAATTGATTTTTTTGCATTCTTTGCACTCTAATTTTATCATGTTGTCTTGAGACATAACTTTTGATTGCCTAGTTAGATAGTTTAAAAAACAAAAACTAATTAACTAATTAACTGCTAAATATACCTAATTATAACCATAGGACACTTGAAAAGTCAAACATTCCGCTCTATTTCTGGCATTTCTCGCAAAACCTTGTTCCCCTGCCAGCTATTTTTATCTTTTTTATTACTCCCCCGCAGCGCCGGCATTTTTCCCCTTCCCGGTGATAAACTTTTAACATCTTAGTAAAATTGCCTCTTTTGCCGGCCGCATCTACATAATTGCTAAAGGTGGTGCCGCGGTATTTTATAGCTCTTTTAATCAGATAATTAATAGCTTTAAAAAGCGCCCCCTGTTCTTTGCCCGATAAGCTCCTCCCCTGCCTTATAGGTTTAATCCTGGCCTCAAAAAGGGCTTCATCAGCGTAAATATTGCCAATTCCGGCAATTAGACCCTGGTTTAGTAAAATCGCTTTAATAGACCCGTTTTTGCCCTCCAGAATCTTCTTAAAAGCCGCCAAAGTAAACCTTTTAGTAAGAGGTTCCGGACCGTACTCCCCCTTTATTTTTTCCAGCTCTTTTTTCCCGACAATCTTAGCATAGCCGAATTTACGCAAATCATTAAAAAATAGTTTTGCCCCATCAG
This sequence comes from Patescibacteria group bacterium, assembly GCA_028711415.1. GTDB lineage: Bacteria > Patescibacteriota > Patescibacteriia > Patescibacteriales > JAQTRU01 > JAQTRU01. The sequence goes on from JAQTSG010000010.1 coordinate 20,139, forward strand.
AAAAAGAAAAAATCAGGCGGGTATATTTGTTTGGCGGTCTGTCCCCCGCTCCGGGAATTTTCCCATCCTCCATTTCATGCCCGCCAGCCACGATTTCGCCTTTATTCCAATAAATCAGCTGGCCGGTCATTTTCAGATGGATTAGTAAAAAATTCTCCTTATCCCCCAGTTCAAAAATTAACAACTTGCCAATCCGGTCCAAACCAAAAAAAGAATTGCCTTTTAAAATTTTAACAAAATCAGCTGGCCGGCTCTTTACCCCGTTAGAAGATTCCCTATTTCTAACGGGGTGAACCACCTTTTTACTCCTTATTTCCACCTCAATTATTTTTTTACCCAAAATTCTCTTTTTTAAATCATTTTTAATTGTTTCCACTTCCGGCAGTTCCGGCATATGTTTTTAATGGGACTGTCGCCGAATGTGCTTTTGAAGCGAAATTGGCAAAATTTGTGATAAATTTTTTGGAAAATTTAGCCGAATTTTGAAAATTGCAACCAAAATGACATTCGGCGACAGTCCCTTAATAACTAATAATCTCAATAACTATTGTATCATCTTATACTATCATAACAAAACTATCGCAAAACAAAGCATCCCGCCTTTCGCGAAGGGTGGGATGTTTTAGTTCTAAATTTTGATATCTAACTGATTCTTTATTTATTTTTTTGCTCCCGCCCTCTAAATCTAACAAAGAATAACCCTAATAAACAAATGACTACGATGATTAAAAAAATTGTTGCTTTATTAATTTTTTCTTTTGCCACTCCGGCGGCTGTTGGTTCAATCGGCGGAGAAATTTCTCCCGCTTTAACAATCCCATTTTCCGATTCCGAAATTTCTTCAACTTCGCCAATTGGAGCTGACGGGATGATTTCTTTGGCTATTTTTTTAATCCCTTTAACTATCTTTTGGGGCAGTCCTTTTATTATTCCGGGAATTCCTAACTTTCCGGCAGTTTCATCTTCCCCTTCAATTTTTTCGCCCAAAACCTGCCCGCCGCCTATGGGAGCCGCGCCGGCAGTAGCAATAGCAATCTCCGCGCCATATTTTTCCGGCGAAGCGCTAGAAAGCGTTCTTAAATAATAAGTCGTGCCCGGCGTAAGCCCGTCTATCATAACCGAATGGCCGGTAACTTTATTAGTATCAAGACTAGTGGAAAAAGCGTAACCGTAATTCGGCGGCAAAGCATTAGTTAAATCAGGATGAGAAACTATATCGTAAATTACGCGGGAAGTAGCCGGTTTGTTAGTAGTCCAGGTAATAATAATTGAAGTCTCTGTGGCCTGGGCATTTAAGGCCACGGCCTGATTTTCAATTATTAAACCCCCATAAACATAAGGCATACCTCCTCCACCGCCGCCGGAACTGGCCGCGGTATAAGTTTCCCCGCCGATTGATTCGGGCGATTGAGCCGTAACGGAAATATCAAAGGACATGGTTTTACCGGCAAAATCATCCCCGGCCTGAATTTTAAAGCTAACGCCATAATCAAATCGCGCTGCTTCGCCCGCGCCTAAAGTTCCAAGATTAATATTGCCGGCGTTAAAGAAGGCCGTCATCGTATCATTATAAATAACGCTATCGCCTTTTTTAATGGTTAAATTCATCTGATCGCCCAGGTTGTCATCATTAATGACGTTCGTGGCCTTAGTGGTAATAGCTAAATCGCCCTCAATCTTATTCATTACTTTAATCCATTTGCTTACGCTGTCGCCGGGCATGATATTGATTTCCCCAAAAAGCGGCGAACTCTCAAAAGAAATGTCGGCAATATTGCCGGCTTGGACTTGTTTAGCCGAAAACACCAAGGTTAAGATAAGGCAACTTGTAATAAATATTTTTAATTTCACCCCGTTAGAAATATTGTTTATGTGGTCTGGCATAACTATTTTGATATCCCGTTAGCGTTATAATTTCTAACGGGGTTTATATTATTCGCTTGAAGTTAATTCCGGCGTTGGTTCAGGAGCCGGTTCGGGAGCGGGCGCTGGCTTCGTAGCCGGTTCTGGTTCGGGCGGCGCGGGCGCTTCTATGGCCGGTTCTGAACCGGATTCTGATTCCGGCTTAATGGCCGGCTCTATCGCCTGGTCAGTTACTATCCCACTATCTTGATTTAAAATTTCCTCATTAGTTGAATCTTCCTGGCTATCGGCCGTATCCGGCGCCGGCTCTTCCGTTACAGTTTGGCCGCCGGCAGTTTCACTTGAATCAGCGATAACGTCTTCGGCAGTAATTTCCGGCGTAGCCGCGGTCTGGTCAGTAATTTGTTCAGTCGGCTCATCAGCAGTCTGCGCAGCCGGCTCTTCACTATCTTCACCTAAAGCCGCGGGCGCGGAAGAATCTGACGGTTCCGGCGATAAATTCTCGCTGCTGCTTGAAGCAATCGCGGCCGTTTCCGGAATTTCTATTTTAGCCGTAGAAGTGGCCATGTCAGTTTCCGTTGTTTCTATATTTAAGTCTTCTTCAGCTATTGGCGTTATCGGTTCATTTAAATTATCCGCGACCGCGATTGGTTCAATATAACCTTCCTCTCCCTCTTCGGGAAGAGCCGCCCCGAACACTATATTCTCGCCGATTAATAAATTTTCTTCGCCCGGAGTCGGAATCGGGTCCACCCAATTATCCGAGCCGTCAGGAATTCTGGCAAACGATTTTCCTTCCGGCGCGTCGCTGGCATAAGTATAAGAATCAATTAAATTGCCGCCGTCATCAATTTCGCTGTCGTAAAGGCGGATTAAATCGCCGCCGGTATTATCAAGGGTAAAATCAGAATCGCCATCGCGGTAAACCACCAGGAATTCTCCGGCCGCTATAGTGGTTGAGCCGGTGCCAGTATTAGCCGGGGTTATTAAAAGCTCATGGGTTAAGTACCCGTCATAAAGAACCCAGCCGGAAACATCAATTTCTTCACTCCCTTTATTATATAATTCAACCCATTCACCATTCGGCTTTAGCGCGTTATCATAGCCGGCCGGGTTTGGCAAGAATTCATTAATCACCACTTCGGCGCCCGGTTCCGGCTCGCAGACAATCTTACTTTCAGCCGTAACCGGCAAGCTCCAATCAGTCTGGTTTGACCAGTATTTAGCCGAATTAACCAAAGTAGAATCGCAGGGCGCGCAATCTTTAACTTTCATTTCCAGTTCAAGTTCAATCAAGGGGTCACTGGGATAAATACTGCCGAAATTCCATTCCAGATAATTCACCGTCTTGCTAAAGCTTCTTAAAGTCCGGCTTGAGGCATAACTTATAAATTCCAGATTAGGGCCGAAAGTGTCTCTAATCCGAACGCCGCCGCCCGTGCAAACCTGCGTGCCGATATTATCAAAAGTGAAATGGTAAGTTATGGGGTCGCCCGGCTTAACCTCTTTTGACGCTGTTGTTTTTGTGAGTTTTAAATCGCAGCTGTCTTTAGGCGGAGGCGGCAGGCAACTGCAGATTTTTACCCAAGCCGAATTATTTATTCCCTCCAAAAGATTTTTTCTCTCTTCTAAAACCGAATTGGCGGTGTCCTGCCGCAAGAGTTCGTCGGTAGTAGAAGCGATTTCGTTCAGGGTCTCCTCTTCGCTTTCCACGAAATGTTCGCCAATAAGAAAATGAGCAATATTAAACTTCATGGCTAAAAGCTGCTTTTTTAGGTTATTGCGGGCGATACTGCTATCAGCCGTAAAAATCAGGTTAACTTTTACCTTGGTGTCTATTACGTCATCCGTGCTACTTGCGCCCAAAGATTGCGGCAGGTGCGTCAGGTAAATTTCCGGATGAGTTTTCCAATAGCCCATTGATTTAATTTCATAATCTTTACAATAAGGGGCCTGAACGTCTCCGTCAGCTTCTTCAAAGTCAAAAAATCCCTTAGGAAACGGCAAATCGTTTCTTATCTGCGAACCCAGAAAATTTAAATTATAGTCGCAAACCTGGCCTTCAAATTCCGCCGGCGTATTGGAAGCGACCGTTAAGGAAAAATTCCAGTCTTCCGGGTCGGAATAGTCAAAAAGCCCCGCATTAAAACTTTTAAGCGGCCCGACGTATTCCGGGTCGCCTCCGCCAAGGTCGGCTTTAAGCAAAACATAATCGCAAAGTTCGTTGGAAAAATTGCTGGTTGAAGCCGCGTATTTAAAAGGATTGCCGAAATTGGCAATATGGACGGTCCTTGTCTTCGGCTTATCTAAAAGGGCGCAAAGAGAACTGGTCGCTTCTTGCTGGTCAAGCGCGAAATCTAAAATGCCGGCCGCAAAAGTATTATTCTCCGAAGCCTCCATATCCGAAAGATAAGCGCGCGTTTCGCTTATTCCGCGCAGCATTACGGCGTTCATGGTAAAAAGCAAAAACAAAGCCGTTATCCGCAGGGCGGTTTTTTTAATACTAAAACCGCGAGAAGATTTCCGCGCTACCCGCCTTCTTCTCGGCGTCGTCCATTTCCGCGCTTTTAGTACTACCCGTTTCTTTCTCGGCTTCGCTTTTTGTTTCGCTTTCTTAACTGGCGAAGTCTTAGCGGAACGAGCCGGCTTATTCTTTTTTCGCGATTTCGCTTTTCGCGGTTTCTTTTCCATCTTTTTTATTATTTCTTATCTTAACTATTTCGTCTTTAATTTTTTTGCCTTCGTCAAAAATAACCAATAAAGCCGGAATGATAATAATCAAGGCAAAACCATAAGGTTTTTTCGCGGTGCTGATCGCGTAACCGAGATACGGGACGGTAAACAATTCTTTACCAATAATTTCGCTTTTTCTTATTTCTCTCGCGTCCGGCGCGTTATTGGCATCGCCCTTGGTAATATAGACCGGCTGGCCGTTAACGGTTTTAACTTCGGCTACGCGGTGCGTTGTCGGAGTTTGCGTTTTGCTGATTTTTCCGAAAGTAATGACATCCCCGGCTTTATACTCGGCCGCCGGTTTAACCGCCACAATACTGCCAGTATGAATCGCCGGCTCCATTGACCCGGATAAAACCGTAAAAATCTTAAAGTTGCCGGTAATGGGAAAAACGGAAATGAGTAAAAGTATGGCAATCAGACAAATCGCTCCGAGAACCAAATAATATAAAATGTTAAATATTTTCATTTGTTTTTATTTAAAATTATTTAACAGGGTAAATTAAAATCTTATATATCCACCCTATTCACCATAAGCAAATAAGGCGGCCTAAAAGGTCTTAATCAATAAAAACTGTTTTGGTTAGCTTAAAGTAATCTTAAGGGATTATCCTGCTGGCGGATTATCGTCATTAGTGATGGTGCAGACAATGGCTTCGCCCTCGTCAAGCGTGATGGAGCCGCCTAAAACCGCCGGACAGGATTTGCCGTAATTGGATGTGCCGGTAATTGGCGCAACAAAGCTGTAGCCAGCGCGTCCATTTTCACTAATCGTATGAGGCGTATTCGCGGTAACTGCTACCGAGGTACTATTCTGGACAAGACCGCCATCAATCGTTAGGCCAAATTGGCT
>JAQTSG010000053.1 GCA_028711415.1 Patescibacteria group bacterium
GGCTGAAATCGGAGAGCCGAAAGCGGTTCTTGATACGAGCCAAAAAGTCCTTATTAATTACGTGCCGTTCACTTCGCAGGCTCCTTTCGGCGACTGGGCGGATTCTTATCAACAAAACGGCTGTGAAGAGGCCTCGGTCTTGATGGCGATAAAATGGGCGCGCGGCCAAAGTTTAACCAAAGAAGAAGCTTTGAAAGAAATTATCAACATTGCGGATTGGCTCTCGGAAAAACATGGCGAATCCCGCGATACTTCAGCCCAAAACACGCTTGATTGGATTATTAAAGACTACTTTAAATATAATGAAGCCACCCTGATTAAAAACATAGCGGTGAATGATATTATTGAGGAATTAACCAAGGGCAATTTAGTCATCACCCCGATGAACGGCCAAATTATGCATAATCCTAACTATACGCAGCCCGGTCCGCCCCGCCATATGATAGTTATCCGCGGCTATGATCCGGCGAAAAAAGAGTTCATCACCAACGACCCGGGAACCAGGAATGGAGAACTTTATCGCTACGACGCCGAAGTGCTTTATGAGGCCATCCGCGATTATCCCACCGGCTACCATGAAATTATCAAGAAGATTGAAAAGAATATGATCGTTATCAGTAAATAAAATATAACAGCGGAAAATCGCTCCGCATTCTAGACCCGTTTGGACCTATCTAAACTCACAAAAACAACAACGCCCCAAAAAAGGGCGTTGTTTGGCATAATTAGTATCTGTTATCCAATTATTCTTTTAACATTTTGACCAGCCAGCCGAACAGACTAAACTTGCCTTCACTTTCTTTAATAAAATTCTCTATTTTTGTCTGTTCCTGTTCTAATGTCTTGATTTGCGCCTGAATTTCAGCCGTAGTGGTAGCTTTTTGGATTACCCTATTCAACTTCTCTATTCTGTTTCTCGTCTGGACTGTTTCGCTTCTTAAAGCGCCAAGATTTTTATAATCCGAGCCAAACAAAAACGTTTTTATCTTATTTCTCGATTGAATTTTTCCAATCGCTTTAGCGGTGGTTGTACCGGAATTATTTTGCTGCTGGGCGATAACTCTAACTTCCTGTCCTATCCCGCCCTCCGTGCTGCTGGCTACTTTCAGAAGAGTCTGGACAAAATTTGCAACAGCGCTCCTGTGTTCCTCGGCATTCACCTGCCCAGTCTGCTTTTTTATGTTTTTTTCGGTAGAGGTTCCGCTTTTAGCCACGGCAAAAGAGGCCGAAGAGAAAATTATAGCAATTGCCAATAATAAAGAAGCTGCAAGGAAAAAGTTGTTTTTAATTTTTTGCATAATTTTTTATATGTTAATTAATATACGCGACCTTTATTATTTATTATACCAAAAACTTCCTTTTTAATAAAGGCTCATCCTATCTGGCTCCCAGGGTGGGATTCGAACCCACGACCAATTGGTTACACTTATCCTCTAGTTTCCTAAAGGGGTGGACTATATCATCTCCCCACTACATTGTAGTAGCGGGGGGCGAGGCGCTTCCGTCCCGCATTCTGCGGGAAGTACTCCCTTTCCTTCTTCGTTAAAACTATGAAGGATGCAATCGGGATAGTCTCTACACCTGCCTTCGCTAAAGCTACGGCAAGGCAATGCCTTCCTATAAACCTTAACAAAGGATTGGCTCGGGATTACCCATTTTTTAAATTAGGGCTTCCCCGAATTCACCTCGTTTTTCAACCATGATTACTCATGGAAGCTGCGTATTTTGTGTCCACAGCCAACTGCGCTACCGCTGCGCTACCTGGGATCATTCTTCGCTAAAGCTACGAATGACGAGACCCGAAACTTTAACGAACGTCTTCGCCGGGCTTGTCCTCCGAAGCCTTGGCGTAGGAGGGCTACCTGGGAATGGTAATAACAATCAACAATTAACTTATAACAATTAACAAAATAATGTAAATAATTAATAAAACTAAATTATCATAAACCCTCTAAAATTGTCAAACTTTCAACTTTATCCCGCCACTTTATTTTTATTTTAATTGTGGGCGGGATCCCGCTTTGGCGGTGATAACTTTACAAACTTTCAACTTTGTTAAAAGTCTCTAAGCTTCTGCAAGCCGTCATGCTTTCTTATTCTCTCTAAAGCTTTGGCTTCAATCTGGCGGATGCGCTCGCGGGTAACTTCAAACTCCTGCCCGACCTCTTCTAAGGTATGGGCCACGCCGTCAATCAAGCCAAAACGCATTTCCAGGATTTTCTGCTCGCGGGGGGATAAGGTCGCCACTACTTCTTTAACATAATCTTTAAGAAGCTGCAAGGCGGCGGCCCGGTCCGGCGTAACATTTTTTACGTCCTCAATAAAATCTTCTAAAGTTGAATCTTCCTCGTCTTCGCCCACGGTCGTTTCCAGAGAAATCGTATCCTGCGATATTTTTATGATATGCCTTACTTTATCAATGTCCTCCCCCATTTCCGAAGCGATTTCCTCCGGCAGGGGCTCGCGGCCTAAATCCTGGATTAAACGCCGCTCCACCTGCGTAAACTTATTAATGGTTTCCACCATATGGACCGGAATCCTGATTGTGCGCGACTGGTCAGCTAAAGCGCGGGTGATGGCCTGCCTAATCCACCAAGTGGCGTAAGTGGAAAATTTATATCCTTTGCGGTATTCAAATTTCTCCACGGCACGGAACAGGCCGATGTTCCCTTCCTGGATTAAATCCAATAAGCTCAAACCCTTAGCCCCGACGAATTTTTTGGCAATAGAAACAACTAGGCGCAGATTGGCCTCAATTATCCTTTTTTCCGCTTCTTTGTCTCCTTTTTCCTTTCTCTTGGCCAGCTCTATTTCTTCCTCGCCGGAAAGGAGCGGCACCCGCCCGATTTCTTTTAAATACATCTGGATGGAATCGGAATTCAGTTTTAACAAATCAACGTTCTTAGCGTCGGCCAAGGCCTTTTTCGAGGCGGATTTTTTATCTCCCGGTTTCTCCCCCTTTTTGTCTTCAAAATCTAAAATTCTTCCCGTATCTTCAAATATCTGCACGCCGCTTTCCTGCAGCCGGCTTAAAAAAATTTCATAATCAAAAATATATTCCTCCGCCTCCGGGAACAAATGCAATAATTCCGTTTCCGTGACAAAACCGCGCATCTTCCCCTTCCTGATCAAATTTTCCATGCCTTCTTCCGTCGGTTTTTCCGTTTTCACCGGCTCGGCTTTTCTTTTTTCCGGAATTTTTCCTTTTCCTTTCTGTTTCACTAAGCTCTTTTTACCAGCCCTAACAAACCTTACTTTCCTTATCTTCCGGACGGCTTTACCCTTTTTATCCGTTTTTTTTCTCGGCCACGATTTTTTTTTCATCTTTTTCGTTTTCCTCCCCGCCATTTTCTTTTTATTTTTCACCTGCCCCGCTCGCCCCGCCTTGGCGGTGATTTTTCTCCTTTTATTTGCCATATTTTGATTTGTAATTAGTAATTTGTAATTAGTAATTTGGAGTGAGCCAAAATCTTTATAATAATATCCAAATTACCAATTACAAATTTCAAATTACTGCCCGGCAGACAAAAATATTTTTTAAACTTAATCTTAACCGGAATAAATCGCAGAATGTAAATTTTGTTATCTATTCTCCGACCTCTCTCATCTCATCAGACATTATTTTTAATTCTTCCATCAGTCCCCTCGCCTTCTCCCCTTCCCCCTCTTCCTCGCAATGGGCAATAGTTTTTTCTATTTCCTTCATGCGATAGATTAAATAATACCTTTTCAAAGTTATAATTATCTTTATTATTTCTCCTCTCGCTGCCTCCTCGTCTAAATCATAAAAATCCTTATCGCCCAAAAGAACTAGCCGGTCTAATAGTTTAAGCTGGCTATCGCCTTCTCCGCCGGCTGATGGACGGGAAAATTTCTCTTCAAGCCAATTCTTTAAACTATCATAACTAACTTTTGGACTTACCTCCTCTCCCGCCGGTTCATTCTCGCTGCCGATAACATTATTATAATAGATTATCAAATCCTTGTAAAACAACTTATTGGCTGAACCGACAATTTGGTCCGGTTGGATGCGGTCAATGATATAAGAAAGCAACCCGGGAAACCTGATGCCGAAAGCGAGCATCAGTTCGGAGAGCATTTCTTCCCGGCTCTGCCTTACTTTTAAATCCGCCTCCTTTTCCGGCTTGCCGGCGATCGGCGTTTTCAGCTCTTTTTTCTCAAACTTTGAGAGGGTCTCCCGCAATAAATTCTCCCCAACTTCAATTTTTTCCGCCAATTTCTTAAGCCAGAAATCCTTCTCAATATTACTTCCCAGTTTAGAAAGAATCGGCAGTATTTCCTTAGCGGCCCGGCGCTTATCCCCCACTTCCTCTAAGTTCAGTCCGGAAAATACCTTATTAAAATAATACTCCATTATCGCCTTAGCTTCTTTTACAGCCCCAGTCCAATCCTCCGGATTATTTCTTATACATTCATCCGGATCCTTGCCGGACGGGATTAATATTACTTTTATGTTCATCTCTCCTGCCATCGCTTCCCTAACGCCGCGGTCCGCCGCCATCTGCCCGGCCTGGTCCATATCAAACCCTAAAGCGATATTATTGGTATAACGTTTCAGCAGCTTCACCTGCTCGGCCGTCAAGGCCGTGCCCGAGGAAGCAACAACATTCTTAAAATTATTCTGGTGGGCGGTAATCGCGTCCATCTGGCCTTCCACGATTATGGCTAAATCTTCGCTTTTAATCGCCATTTTGGCCTTGTCCAAGCCGAACAAAATCCGGCTTTTGTCATAAATCATAGTGGCCGGACTGTTTATATACTTGCCCATTTTTTCTTCTCCTTCTTTATCCGGCCTTACCCGCGCGGAAAAAGCCACGGCCGCGCCGCTTATATCAAAAATAGGAAACATAATCCGGTCGCGGAAACGATTATAGAATCTTACGCTATTATCTTTTTTCGTGGAAAGTCCGGCTAAAAATATTTCATTCTCGGTATAACCCTTGCCTCTTAACAAGTTCAATAAATCATCCCAGGAATCCGGGCTATAACCAATCTGCCAGGATTCAACAGTTTCTTCCTTAAGCCCGCGGCCAGTTAGATATTTTCTTATACTCCCGGCTTCATCTCTTTCTAAAGCTTTGCGGTAATAATTAACCGCTGTTTCCATAATATCTAAAAGCCGGTTGCGCTGCGAAGTAAGCTTTGGGTCCTGTTTTTTTAAAGTTACGCCGGCCCGGGGAGCTAAATTGCGCAGAACTTCGGCAAAGCCCAGCCCTTCAATTTCCATCAAAAAAGAAAAAACATCACCACCCCGGCCGCAGCCGAAACAATGCCAGATTTGCTTTTCCGGAGAAACGATAAAAGACGGGGATTTCTCCCTATGAAAAGGGCAAAGCGCCCGAAAATTTATTCCGGCCGGCTTTAAAGGGATATATTCCCGGATTATTTCCACGATATCCAGCCGCGATTTTATTTCCTCAATCTGATCCATCTTGAAAAATAAAAGATAAAAAATAATGAAAAATTTTATTTATCCAAAATTATAACCATCACATCTTAACGCCTAATTTACTTAGCTCTCTTTTTAACTGCCTAGCATCTTGAAAAAGAATTGTTTTAAAACCGTGTCTGCCGGCGAAATCCAAACTATGCTGGTCATTGTCTATAAAAACACATTCCTCCGGTTGGCAATGTATTTTATTTAACAAAATATTATAAAACTCTCTTTCCCTTTTATTATACCCGGTTTTAAAGGAAAAAATATAATCGTCAAAATCACTCATTAAACCATATTTTTTATCTAGAAATTTAACTCTCTCCTTGACATTCCCTGAAAAGACAATAACTTTATATTTCTCCCTTAATTGACGCGCTAATTCTTTCATGCCTTCCATGGGGGTATAAGAAGAATGCCAAAG
>JAQTSG010000054.1 GCA_028711415.1 Patescibacteria group bacterium
TAAGAGGGAACGGTTTTACACAGTTAGCGGCGATTGTTTATGGACCGGAGTTTTTTCTTTTCCGGAAAACTGGACAATTGAGAAAATATTAAGGGAAACTAAAAATTATCCAAAGTTTCCTTTTTTGTCCAGGGCGGCGGAGAAACATTCGGGGAAGGTTTAAATAGTAGCCAATTAAAGAGGATAGCAAGCGGCGCTGGTTCAATTACCGTTTACAGCATTTTAAAGCATAAGTCAGAAGATTTAATAAAGAATTGGCTTGATTTTTTTATTGGAGAATCCTGCGGGAAATGCGCGCCCTGTCGGGAAGGGGTTTATCGTTTGAGGGAAATAGTGGATCTGCCCAATCCGGATTGGCGGCTTTTTGCTGATTTACTTAATAATTTAGAAGAAACTTCATTCTGTGGCCTGGGGTGCGTAGTGCCAATACCGATCAAATCTTATGTAAATAATGTTTTAGTGAAAGCGGAAAATAGTAAAATTAATTTTAGGGGGTTGGATAAAAAGACTATTTGCGAGTGCTTTAAGCGATAAGACAACTAGTAAATAGACAACTACAGTAGAAGTTCAAAATTAAAAAATCAAAATGTAAAATGACAATGCAAAATTAAAAATTATTTTTACAAAATAATTAATAATTTTACATTTTTAACTGTCATTTTAATTTTTGACATTTACACTTTAAATTAAAATAGATAGATTTTACCATTCTAATTCTTAACAAAAATTTCTAGTTGTCTTTATATGAAGAATATAAACATAAAAATTAACGGCAAGGAAATAAGCTGCCAGCCGGGTAAAACCATAATGGAGGTAGCGCGGGAAAACGGGATTTTTATTCCCGGGCTTTGTTATCATCCGGATTTTCCGGTTAAGGGTAATTGCCGGATTTGCGTCGTGGAAATTAAAGGAGGAAAAAAACTTTCCCTGGCCTGTAAGAAGACAGTGGGGGAAGGTATGGAAATATGGACCGATACGGCCAGGGTTAAAAAATCGCGTAATTTAAATATTGAACTGATTTTTGCCGAACATATTGAAAAGTGTCCGACTTGCATCTGGAATGTCCATTGCGCTCTTCTAGATTTAGCGGAAAGGTATAAAATTGAAATAAAACGTTTTCCTGACCGCAAGGGCAAGAGAAAAACCTATAAATTCGCCAATGCCGTGGAAATTGACGGGACGCAATGCATTGATTGCCGTAATTGCCTTGACGCTTGTTCGCTTTTACAAAATATTAATTATTTAGAATTAAAAGGAAAGGGGATTAATCAAGAAATAGCGCCAACTGAAAATAAAAAGGTTGACTGTATTTATTGCGGCCAATGCGCGGTTCATTGTCCGATTGGCTCGGCGCAGGAGCAAAGCCAATGGGAAATGGTGGAAAAAGTTTTGGTAGATAAGAAAAAAATCGTGGTTGCTCAATTCGCCCCCTCTATTCGGGTTAGTATCGGCGAGGAATTCAATCTTGCTCCCGGTGAAATTTTAACCGGTCAGGTCGTGGCCGGCTTGAAAGAATTGGGTTTTAATTATATTTTTGACGTCAATTTCGGAGCTGATATGACGACTATGGTGGAAGCGGAGGAACTGCTTGAGCGCCTGAAGACCTCACCCCACCCTCCCCTAATTAGGGGAGGGGGACGGGGGGAGAGGTTGCCTTTAATAACTTCCTGCTGTCCAGCTTGGGTAAAATACGTTGAGTTCTACCATCCGGAGTTAATTTCTAATTTAACTACGTCTCGCAGCCCTCATATTCATAGTGGCGGATTGGTGAAAACTTATTGGGCGGATAAAATGAAAGTTAATCCTAAGAATATTATAGTCGTTTCCGTAATGCCTTGTACGGCTAAAAAATTTGAAGCGACTCGGCCGGAATTAAAAATAAAAGGCGTTTTCCCGGTAGATTACGTTTTAACTACCAGGGAGTTCGCCTGGCTTTTAAAAAAGAATAAGATTAATTTTCCTAAATTAAAATCGGCTGAAGCCGATGATATTTTTGGCCAGTACAGCGGGGCGGCCGCTCTTTACGGCGGCAGCGGCGGCGTAATGGAAGCGGCTTTGCGCACCGCCCAATTTTTAGTTTGCGGGAAAAATAAAGGAAAAATTTGCCAGGCCCGTCTTGATTTTAAGGAGGTGCGCGGGCTCGGGGATGTTAAAGAAGCCGTGGTTTCTGTTGCCGGGAAAAAATTACGAGTGGCGGTAGTGAATGGCATCGGCAATATAGAGCCGGTAATTGCTAATCTGGACAAATATGATTATATAGAAGTTATGGCCTGCCCGGGCGGCTGTATTGGCGGCGGAGGCCAGCCGATTCCGACTGCGGACGAGATAAGAAAAAAAAGGATTGACGCGTTGTATAAACTGGACAAAAGCAAAAATATCAGAAAAGCTCATGAAAATAAGGGGGTTTTAGAAGCGCTAAAATGGTTAAAGGAGCAGGGGAAACTGGAACATGAGGTTTTGCATACTAGTTATAGAAAGAGAAACTAAAAAATTTAGTTGAAAGTTTATAAAGTCTATAAAGTTTATAAAGTCTATAAAAAATCGCGAACGAAGCAACTTTATAACTTTATGAACTTTATAACTTTTACTTTATATATGATTTATACAGAAGAGCAAACTATGGCTCGCGTAGATGCTAAGGCAATAGCTCAGTTTCTTGGTCTGGCTGGCGTGGCGACACTTCTGCCTTTTTTTATCCACTTGCAATGGATAACCGGCCCGATTATTAACGCCATTTTGATTTTAATTTTGTTTTTAGTGGGGATTCGCAGCGCTTTGGTAGTTTGCTTAATCCCTTCTTTGATGGCTTTAGCCGGCGGGTTGCTGCCGGCAATTTTAGCACCAGTCATACCTTTTATTATGATCAGCAACGTAATTTTTGTTTTAAGCATTGAATGGATCTATAACCAGAATACAAATGAAGTAAGGGGCTACTGGCTCGGAGTCTTGGTTGGCGCCGGCTTAAAGTTTTTGTTTTTGCTCGCTAGCGTAAATCTTATCGGTCAGCTGCTTATTAAGCAGGAATTAACCATTAAAGTGGCGCAGATGATGAGTTGGACGCAATTTGCCACCGCTATAGCCGGCGGTTTGATTGCCTGGGCGGTGTTAAAATGGCTGAAAAGATTTTAAATCGCATAACATAGTAATATGAATACAGAAAAGAAAAAAGTGGGAGCAGGGGTTGGTGTGATGCTCTTCCGTGAAGGGAAAGTCCTTTTGGGAAGAAGGCATGCCGATCCTGGCAAAGCCGACTCCGAATTACATGGAGAAGGAGCATGGACTATGCCTGGCGGAAAAATGGAATTTGGAGAATCTTTTGAAGACGGGGCGCGACGGGAAGTTTTGGAGGAGACGGGGCTTCAATTGGATGAAATAAAAATAATCTGCGTGAATAATGATAAAAATGAATACGCGCATTTTGTCACCATCGGATTATTGGCTGAAAAGTTTAGCGGGGAGCCAAAAGTTATGGAGCCGGATGAAATCGTGGAATGGCGATGGTTTAGTCTTGATAATTTGCCGACCCCGATTTATTTTCCAAGCGCTAAGATTGTAGAAAATTATCGTAAAAAATTATTTTACATACCGCAATAATTTTCGCGTACGCAAAGCCAAATAATTATTTAAATCTCTCTTATGAAAATAGGAATAATCAGCTCAATGCAATTTACGGATCAAATGCTTGAATATCGCGATAAACTTCGGGAACTGGGGCATGACGCTTTTTTGACAGATTTGCACAAGACTTTAGTAGGTAAAACCGACGAGGAAATCGAAAAAATTAAGCTTCACCAAAAATACAACCTGGACGCTATTCGTGAATTTTGGAGAATGATGCAGGGCGCTGACGCCGTCCTTGTTTTAAATCTTGACAAGAACGGTATAAAAAATTATATCGGCGGGAATACGTTGATGGAAATCGGTTTTGCCCACGTGCTTAATCAAAAAATTTTTTTGCTAAATCCGATTCCCGAGATGCCTTATTGCAAAACGGAAATTGAAGCGGTCAGGCCGGTTATTATTGAAGGGGACTTAAAAAAGATTATCTGACACCGTCCAACACGGCACATACGGCTGCGCCGGGTCAAAAAATTATTTTTTAGAAATTTAAAAATACCGGATCAATGAGGTTCGGTATTTTTAGTTGACATAAAGTAGCAAATATGTTAATGTTAAAAAACTAATTACAAAAAGAGTTTGTCCTTTAGAATGAGGAGATAGCCGATGTCAATTAATTCCATAAGGCCTTTAAGCGGAGATCTAAGATCTCCTCAAAGTCGCCGGTTATCAGGTGAGTCGGTGGGTGATTTTTCTAAATCTATTAAAGAAGCAATGAGAAGAAGTGGAACTGATGGCTCTGTAATTGTCCCTGAAGGAGTTCCTGACCCACGGACGCCTGATTTCGCGGAAAGGGTTTTGGAAAGCGTGCCGGCTTTTGCCGCTCTCGTGGCCAAGAGGGTTGTTGATGAAACAGTGCGGAGATCCAGCCCGGAAGAAGTAAGGGCCAGGAACCTTAGGAGATTAGTGGAAGAATACGTTATAAGGACACAAGTAGTGTCAATGGTTCGGCGTTTTTGAGGGTAGTTTGTTTGAAAGCAAATTGCCCTTATTTTTTACTACAAATACCGCAAATATGGCATTCAAATTATTTTAATGTTTTTGACCCCACTTCGTCCCGCAGTATTGCGGGACTCTGAGGGGCGAGACGAAGCGTGTTTAAAGTTTTGATAATAAAACAAGTTCCTTTTTGGCGCGGAGGTACACTAATATTTTTGACTAAATTTTAATTTTCCGGTATTATTTAAGATAGGTTAGGCCAATTAAAAATTGGCTTTTTAGCTTTTTTGGTCTAACAACGATATGGAGAAGAATATGTTAATGAACATACCGGAGTATGTTCAGGAAATAACAAAAAAATTGGAAAAAGCGGGCTTTGCGGCCTATATTGTGGGCGGATGCGTGCGGGATTTATTATTGGGCAGAACAGTAAAAGATTGGGATATAACGACTAACGCCAGGCCGGAAGAAATTCTAAAAGTTTTTCCGAAAGGTAAATATGAAAATAAATTTGGCACAGTTTTGGTCCCTACGGGACAGAAAATAGACAACGGTAAACAGGCAACAGAAAAAAATATAGTGGAGATTACTACTTACCGCAGCGAGCAGGGTTATAGCGACCGTCGGCATCCGGACGAGATTAAATTTGAAGACAGTCTTGATAAAGATTTAGAAAGGCGGGATTTTACGATAAACGCGATGGCCATTGGTCGCATAACGCATAACGCAAAACGCATAACGCCTGAAAGCAAGAATTGTTATGAGTTATGCGATACGCGATATGCAATTACTGATTTGTTTGGCGGGAGAAAAGATTTGGAAAAGAAAATTATCCGGGCGGTGGGAGAGCCGGAGGATAGGTTTAAAGAAGACGCTTTGCGCCTGATGCGGGCGATTAGTTTTTCCTGCCAGCTTAATTTTGTGATTGAGCCGAAAACCGAAAGGGCGATAAAAAAAATGGCGGGCGGAATTAAATTTGTTTCCCAGGAAAGGATAAGGGATGAACTTGTTAAAATCTTGGAAAGTGACAGAGCTTATGAAGGCATAATGTTTCTTCATAATAATAAAATATTGCAGTATATTCTGCCGGAATTAGAACGGGGAGTCGGCGTAGACCAGAACCGGCACCATATTTACACGGTTTTTA
>JAQTSG010000011.1 GCA_028711415.1 Patescibacteria group bacterium
CGAATTGGCACCGAGGAGTCTTCGAATCCTTGTCCCCGAGCACGAAAAATTTTACTCCATTATAGTCAATTATTAAATTATAAATACAATCACTTATGATTAATAACATCGCGTTCACTTTATTTTTAGGTAAACCCCTGATAATGTACGGAGGAATATTCGCCTTTCTTCTTCTGCTGGCTACGGCCACGGTGGGAGCTTTAAATTTTAGAGGCATTACAATAATTTCCCTAAAATGGCATTCCCGCCTGGCGATTATCACAATTATTGTGGCCATAATCCACGCGATTTTCGGTCTATCCATTTTCTTCAATTTTTAAGATTGGCAGCGCGCGGGCTTTTAATTGACAAAATAAGAAAATCACTTTAAGATACAATCAAACTCAAGTTTACTGACGAAAAAAGGAGGGGAAGCATGAACGTTCATTGCGTGATCACGGCTGAAATGACAATCGGCGAAATCGTTCGGTGGAAGGGAATGAGGGCAGGGGAGCTGATGGATGAAGCTCTTTGTGATAATGGCGAAAAGGCCTGTTGCCCGGGCGTAAGTCTTCAGCTCGGCTACGCCGCCCACTTGAAAGGAAAAGAAGCCCAACTTCCAGGGCTTATTGAGAAGCTCAACCAGCTGTAGGCGAAAAATCCAACCCTTAAACAAAACCGCTCGGTTCACCCCCGGCGGTTTTATTATTTTGATTATGGAGTAAATAAAACCGCTTAGAGGACTTTGGAATCGTCCAGATAAGCGGTTTTTGCCTTTAACCAGATGGCTCGGCTTCTATTCTTCAGAGCCGTCCTCCAATGTGAGGAAGTTTGGTGCGAGTTGCGGAGGCACCGGACCAGGATGGCTGGTAAAAGAATCGCCTTCCCCGTCCTTTTCCTCGGCCCCGCTTCCATTCTTGGGCCTTAGCGAATCCTTGTCATTCATTATTATTTACCTCCTTTTGTGAAAGATGCGAGAGATTTTGTTTTTGTTAGGTAAAAAAATCTTAGTACAAAATTGGATTGCTGTCAAGAAAAGAAAAATTATGTTATAATTTTAACATAAACCCCGTTAGAAATTTGATTAAAAAATAATTAGCATATTTATACTATATAAAGTCAAAAAGAAGAGGGGCGAGAAATATTTTAAAACCGGTTATATTTATTATGGATAAAGAAAATAATAAAATTTCTAACCCCATTAGAGATAAATCTCTAAGCGGGGCTAACGGAGTGAAGGGAGAACTTAAAAAATCAATTTTAATTTTTATTCTGCTACTTCTCTTTTGGGCAAGCGGCGCCGTGGTTGATACGGCTTTATGGGGGCATGAAACTTACCGCACGCCGGACTGGTTAATCAAGAATTTACCTTTATTTTGGCTGGTTTTAAACCAATTTTTATTGCCCTTGCTAATTTTACTGATTGTAAAGCCGAAACTAAATACCCTGATTTTATATTTATCCGCGGCCTTTTCCGGCAGCGTTTTATGGGATTTGATTTATTCGGTTTTAACCAGAGGGCGATTAATAAGTGACAGTTTAGAAAGATGGTTCACGCTTGATTTTTTGAATCTAATAATTGGAGTCGGGCAGTCGCAGGTAATTTATTTTCACATTTCGCGGCTTTTAATAAGCGTCGCGCTTTTTTATTGGTTATACCGCCGTTTGAAAAAGTCGCTTTTTGTTTTTAGCCAGAAAATGTGATAAAATATTACTATAAAAATATGGAGGAAAAAAAATTACCAAACGAAAATAAGGAAAAGGAAATAGATTTAAGCCGTTATCCCTCTAATTTTGGCCCTTCCAGCCGGAAACTGGCTTTAGGATTATGGATAATTGAGCACAGAAAAAGACTTAAAACAGCTCTGATTGTCTTTCTCGCCGTAGTGGCTGGGATTTCCTGGTCTTACACTATTTATGGTTTTGCTTACTATATTGTCCGCGGCATGAATGAGGATGAATCCCTGGCAAGTCAGATTACCCGGGATTTAGTGGTCGGGCATGATTATATTCTGGAACTGGCGCCGGCAGACCTTGTTTTCTCTTCTCCGCAAATTTTTAAGACCGGCGAAGATAAATACGATTTGCTGGCGGAAATAAGAAATCCTAATCCGAGATATTGGGCGAGTTTCAGCTATTGTTTTTCTGTTGACAATAAAGAGGCGGATTGCGAGGAGGGCTTTATCCTGCCCGAAGAGACAAAAATCGTTTCGGCTTTAGCTAAAGATTTCCGGTCAAGGCCGGCCGGGCTCACCTTTGCCATAAAAAAAATTTCCTGGGCCAGGGTTAACCCGCGTCAGTTTCCCGATTGGGAAAATTTTCGCGATGAGCATCTTAATCTTGCCGTGGAAAGTATAAAATTCACTCCGGCTTCGGGAAGCGGCCTGTCGGAAAAATTGAACTTAAATAACTTAGAGTTTACTATTACCAATAATACGCCCTTCAATTACTGGGAAGTCCCTTTTAACATTCTCCTTTACCGGGGAAGTTCAATTATCGGGATAAATAGGTACACGGCTTTGGAATTAATGTCGAAAGAAAAGCGGGAAGTGAAGATGAGTTGGTTGGGCAGTTTAAGCAGCCCGGGGGATATAAAAATTACTCCGGAAATCAATATTTTAAAAGACGATATTTATATTAAATACGAAGGAGGAATAGGGGAGGAAAAATAGAAAAAATTCTAATTTCTAAATCCGAAATCCTAAACAATTTCCCCGTCCTCGCCAAGCGAAGCGGGGCGGGCAAAATTCAAATTTTAAAAATTCAAAACATTAGTTTAGAACATTTGGATTTTGATAATTTGGATTTGTTTAGAATTTAGAGTTTAGGATTTAGAATTTAAAATTTGGTGCTTAAAGTTCATTATGTTTAATAAAATACAATTATATTTAAAGAACTTTGACTGGATAATATTCTCGTCTGTTTTTTTATTGGCCTGTTTCGGATTGGCCGAAATTTACAGCGTGGCCTTAGGGCAGGAAACGGTAAGTTTGCTTAATTTTAAAAAGCAAATTTTTTTTATCGGCGCCGGAGTTCTGCTTTTGTTTTTTTTTTCATTCCTGGATTACCATTTTTTAAGAAATTCAAGCAATTATCTTTATCTTTTAGGGATCATCGCCTTGATCGCTGTTCTAATTTTCGGAGAAACGATAAGGGGAACGCGCGGTTGGTTCTTTATCGGCGATTGGAGTCTTCAGCCGGCGGAATTCATAAAAATTGTCTTAATAATATTTTTAGCCCGCTTTTTTTCCGCTTTGGCGACGCAGCTAAGGCCATGGAAGCATCTGGTTCTGTCCGGCGCGGGCGGACTTATTTTTGTGATTTTGGCTCTTCTCCAGCCTGATTTTGGTTCGGCCCTGATTTTACTTTTAATCTGGCTGGTAATGGTGATTATGGCCGGTTTTAACAAAAAGCATTTTTTAATCATCGCCTTAATCCTTTTAACCGTCCTTTCCGGCCTTTGGCTTTTTTCCTTTGAGGACTACCAAAAAGAGCGCGTTCTTACTTTTTTAAACCCTTCTTTTGACCCCCTGGACCAAGGATATAACGCCGCCCAAGCTATAATTGCCGCCGGCGCCGGCGGTCTTACCGGGCGAGGCCTGGGTTTCGGCTCCCAGTCCCAGCTTAAATTTTTGCCCGAAGCCCAGAATGACTTTATTTTTGCCGTTATTTCTGAAGAATTGGGATTTTTCGGTGTTTTACTTATTGTTTTTTTCTTTGCCGTTTTCTTTTACCGCTGCCTCTCTAGTCTTAAGAAAATAAACAATGATTTCGGCATTTTTTTAATTTTAGGCGCCGTGGGCTTGATTTTTATAGAAATGTTTATTAATATTGGTATGAACATAGGAGTTCTGCCCGTGGTGGGGATTTCCCTGCCTTTTGTTAGTTATGGCGGCAGTGCCATATTTTCCGCTTTTATTTTGGTGGGCATTATTGAAAGCATTATTATTAGATCGAAGATTAATTACTAAGCAGTAATTGGTAATTAGCAATTGGTAATTTGGGGATAAGAATATCACATAATCCTTATTTCCCGATTACAAATTTCAAATTTCAAATTACTAAATATTATGACTAAAGAAATAAAATTAGAAGCTATAGCGAGAACCAAAGAGAACGGCAAAGGAGGAAAAATAAGAAAAGGCGGTTTTATCCCGGCGGTTTTATACGGACCGAGCACGGAAAGCAGAAACCTGAAAATAAAAAAAATTGATTTTGAAAAAACTTTCGCTTCGGCCGGAGAGTCAAGTTTGATTGATTTAACTATTGCCGGCGAAAAACCAGCTAAGGTTCTGATTAAGGAAGTGCAGAAAGACCCCCTAAAGGACGCGATTATCCATATTGATTTATATCAGGTGGACATGAATAAAAAAATTACCACGGAAATTCCTTTGCATTTTATCGGCGAATCACCGGCGGTAAAAGAATTGGGTGCGGTTTTGGTAAAAGACATAGACAGCGTGGAAGTGGAATGTTTGCCTGGCGATTTAGTAAATCATATTGACGTTGACCTGTCAGTTCTTAAAAATTTTCATGATGCCATAAAAACAGATGATTTAAAACTGCCGGCCGGCATGAAACTGGTTAATGAAACAAATGACATCGTAGTTAACGCGATGGAACCGAAAGCGGAAGTTGAGGAAGTTCCGGCCGCGGAGGTTCCGGCCGAAGGCGAGGGGGCCGAAGCGGGCGAAAAAGAAGAAGGAGAGAAGAAAGACGAAGCCCAAGCGCCAGCCAAAGAAGGCAAGAAAAAAGAATAAGAGCTCATAAATAAACTCCGCCGCTCGCGAGCGGCGGAGTAAAAGAGGAGGATGGTAATAAGAAACCTAAAAAATTTTTCCGTTTCAGAGACGGAAAAGAATAATAAAACTGCCGGTCCGGACTGGCGGGTTACTTGTTATATCTTTATTATTTTATTCTCCGTGCTGTTTTTTATAGCTTTTACTTATTTGATTACCTTTTATCCCGATTTATTTAGCAGGATCGGGCGCAGTTTAAATTTTTCAAAAGATAATCAGCCGGCGGAGAACGTTTGCCCGAACTGCCTGCCTCGTTTTCTGGACGGCTATCCGGTCCCGGCCGGGCAGGAGAATTTATTTCCAATGGCGGTAGTTATGGATAACCATCCGGACGGGCGTCCGGCTCTCGGGCTCGCGGAAGCTAATTTAGTTTACGAAGCCGAAGCCGAGGGCGGGATAACCAGATACTTGGCCTTTTTCGCGAGCGGAGCGGACATAGAGAAAATCGGACCGATAAGGAGTGCCCGGCCGTATTTTATTGACTGGACAAAGGAAATATCGGCTCTTTTCGTCCACTGCGGTGGCAGTCCGGAAGCTTTAACAAAAATATATAAAGAAAATATTTTTGACTTTAATGAATTTTACCAGGGCTCTTATTTCTGGCGCGACGAAGAGAAACCCGGCCCCTATAATATTTTTACTTCTTCGGCTAACTTAGAAAAATATCTGGAAAGTAAAAATTTAACCGAAGGCAAATTTTTAAGCTGGCAGTTTAAAGAAGAAGCGCCGGTCGGCGCCGAGCCGGAAGATATAGCTATAGATTATAAATCTCCCAGTTTTACGGTAAAATGGAAATATGATAAAGTAAATAATGAATATATCCGATATTTGGCCGGAGAAATTCAGTTAGACGGGAATAACGAAAAGGAAATCAGGGCGAAAAATATTATTATCCAGTATGAGAAAGCCGAAGTTCTTGATAGAGAATTAAGGTTAAAAATTGAAACTCTTGGTTCTGGCAAGGCCGTTATCTGCCTTGATGGCGGCTGCCAGGAAGGGGAGTGGCGCAAAGAAAGTCTGGCCGCCCGCACGAGGTATTACATCGGCGGAGAAGAAGTAAAATTCAATCCCGGAAAAATTTGGATAGAAATAGTTAGACCGGAGTTGGAAATAGTTTATCCTCTTAAATAGGGGAATAATCTGATGGAAAATTTAAATGATCTAAAATCCAGCGCGAAATTGAGGAGGATAGCTTTTATTGTTCTTATTTTTTGTCTGGTAGCGATTTTTTTCTCAAGCTTTAACTTAATGATTGCCAAAAGCCATGATGTAAAAAGAAGGGCGGACATAAAAATTTTATCGCAAGCTCTTGATCTTTACCATGACAAATATGGGCATTACCCGGAGTCTGATAATGATCAAAAAGGATGGGACTTGACTTACGGTAAAAATAAAAAAGAAGCCCATTTTTTGGACATTTTAAAAGAAGAAAAAATTTTAGATAAAATAGTCGCCGATCCGGTGAATAATGCCTCTTTTTTTTACCGCTACCAAAAATATCCAGCCGGCAGTTTCGGCTGCCACCGGCCTTTTTATATTCTTCAGATTATGAATTTTGAATTTCCGACGGACAATACCGGACGGGGAATATGCCCGGAAACGAACTGGGAAAAGGACGCGCCGAATGGCTACACCGTTCAAGCTTTTGACTAATATCGCCTCGCGAAACGCATAACACATAACGAAGACTCAAATTTCTGCAATCATCAAACGATTGCGACTAGCCAGGTCTTTTTTTATTTGGAGTTTCGCTTTCGGCAGCTCGCGTTTCGCGAGTTTTTTTATTTCTTTTGTCTGCCTCGGGTCTATTTCGCAAAAAATAGAAAGCGAAGCTGACTTTGATTTAAGCAATTTTTTAACCCGCTTAAACAATTTTTCATATAATTCCAGCCCGCCTTTTCCCGTGAACAAAGCAGCTTTCGGTTCAAAGTTTAATCCGATTGTCTCCATTGAGCAATTGTTTTTCCACTCCTTCCAGCCATAAGGCAAATTAGCAAGAATTATTATTTGAGAACTATGATTCAATAATTTTGAATTAAGAATAACTGGCTTAAGTAAATTACCATGAACGAATTTTATTTTATTATCCATTCCATGAAATTTGGCATTTTTTCTGGCCACGGAAAGCGCTTTTTTTGAAATATCTACGCCCAGCATTCTTAAATCATAATTCTTAATTCTTAAATCTAATTGTTTGGCTAAAGTTATAATAATACAACCGCTGCCTGTCCCCACATCTATTAACGTTGTGCGTTTCACGTTATGTATTATGCGTTTTTCCGCTTCTTCCACGAGCAACTCCGTTTCCGGGCGGGGGATAAGAACGTTTTTATTAACAAAAAAATTTAAGCCATAAAATTCTTTCTGGCCGGTTAGATAAGCAAGCGGCTCGCCTTTAAGACGGCGGTTGATTAATTTTTTATAGCAGTTGATTTGTTCGGTGGTTATTTTTTTTTCCGGATGGGTAAATAAGAATTCTCTGGGTTTCTTTAAAATATAAGATAATAAAATCTCCGCCTCAAGAGCCGGATTCTTAATTCTGCTTTTTTTAAAAATTTCTGCTGTTTTTCCCAGGGCTTGTTTTATTATCATTTCTGTGCTATATTTTATTTGCGAAGTAGTAAGGTGAGTCCCAGCTTGCCCTCCTGCTTCTGTCCTGTTTAAGAACACCAACTTGTCAGGGCGCTATCCGTAGCGTCCTGACTAAAAAGGCGATAAATTTGTACTTTTATTATAGAGAGCCGTTGTATAAAGCCGTCAGGGTAATGGTTTGTTTCCTTCACAGAACCATTTTCCGTATAAAAGCCATCCCTGACGGCTTTTTTTATAGTTTTATTCTTAACTCTTTAATAATATCGTCAATTTCTCCGTCCATAATCCGGCTAAGGGAATGCCAGGATTTTTGAAGGCGATGGTCAGTTAAGCGATCCTGCGGGAAATTATAAGTTCTGATTTTGTCGCTTCTTTCCCCGTGGCCAAATTGCTGTTTTCTTTCCGCCGAATCTCTTTCGCGTTTTTCTTCTTCGGCCTTCTCAAAAAGCCGGGAACGAAGAATCTGCAGGGCTTTTTCTTTATTTTGGTGTTGGGATTTTTGGTCCTGGCATTGGACGATTAAGCCGGTCGGAAGATGCAGGACCCGGACAGCGGAATAGGTCGTGTTCACGCTTTGGCCGCCCGGACCGGATGAACAGAAAGTATCAATTCTGATATCATTAGGGTTTATCGCTAAATCCACTTCTTCCGCTTCCGCTAAAACCGCGACGGTCGCGGTGGAAGTATGGATCCGGCCCTGCTTCTCCGTTTCCGGCACTCTTTGGACGCGGTGGGTTCCGCCTTCATATTTTAAGCTGCCAAAAACATCTTTACCCTTTATTTCAAAAATAATTTCCTTAAAGCCGCCAATGCCGATGCGGTTTGAATTTAGAATCCCGACTTTCCAGCCCTGCCTTTCGGAAAAACGGGAATACATCCGGAAAAGGTCAGCCGCGAATAGGGCTGATTCGTCTCCGCCCGTGCCGGCCCTGATTTCCATAATGACATTTTTTTTATCCCGCGGGTCAACCGGCTTTAATTTAATTTCTATCTCATTTTTTAAATTTTCATATTTCTTCTCAAGTTCGGCCAGTTCTTCCTCGGCCATTTCTTTTAGCTCTCCGCCTTCTTCCTGCTTTATTATCTTTTTATTTTCTTCAATCCGGTCGCTGATTTTTTCCAATTCCAAAACCAGCCCCGCCGTTTCTTTCATTTCCGCGTGCTGTCGGGAAATCTCGGCTAACTTTTTGGGGTTAGAAACAATTTTCGGGTCAGACAAATCTTTCTCTAAATCGTTGAATTTTTTCTTTATGGCTTCGTACATAATAGTAAATTATCAAAATGCCAAAGCTCAAATGACAAATCAATGACAAATTTTAAAATGTTAAATTGTCGTCCTGTTATCCTGATAATCAGACATCCTTTCCCTGATAACCTAATTAAACTGATATTCTAAAGGTTATCAGGGGATCAGTTAATTAGGGAAAGGTTATCGGGTAATCCGTTTACCGAAAAGGCGTAAATAAAAAAGCAACTAGCGACTGGTAATTATATTTTATCATATCTAAACCTAATTACCAGTCGCTAGTTGCTCTTTAAAGTCGTTATTTTTTATCAGTTTTCTTTTCGGGCTTTACCGTAATTCCTTTCTTCGCCTTTACTTTAGCTTTGGCCGCCCTCTTCACTCTTTTGCCTTTGTGAGTTTTTGCGACCTCTTTTTGCGCTTTAACCCTGGCCTGGAATTTTTCTACGCGGCGGGCCGAGTCAACGAGTTTTTGTTTGCCGGTATAAAAAGGATGGCAGGCCGAACAAAGCTCGGTTTTAATTTCGGCTAAAGTTGAACCAGTAGTAAAAGTATGGCCGCAAGCGCAGCTTACTTTCGCCTCTTTATAATATTTTGGATGAATGTCTTTTTTCATAATTATAAAAATAAAATAAAAAAAATAATAAAATAATATAAAAAATAAACAAAAAAGCACGAGAATTAGGTGCTGTTTTAAATGCTAACACAAAAGTAAAAATAAAGCAAGGAGCGGCTCAAATGGTGCCTGCCCGCCTTGCTGGCGAAAAGCAGCGGGCGGGGAAATGAGCCGTATGGGTGGGGCCAGGTGACCCGCTACCGCGGTTTTTTATTATTTTATTTTTTTCTGTTATAATAAGGGCATGACGAAAATTGCCAATATTGCTAAAAATACATCTTACCTGACCTTAGCTTTAATTATGCAAAAGGTCATTTCTTTTACCTATTTTACGCTTCTGGCGCGCAATTTAGGGCCGGAGGATTTAGGTAAATATTACTTCGCCATTTCTTTTACCACAATTTTTGCTATTTTTATTGATCTGGGCTTAACAAACGTCCTTACCAGGGAAGTAGCCAAAAGCGAGGAAAGGGCCGGGAAACTATTAGGCAGCGTTTTAGTTATAAAACTGCCTTTGGCCGCCTTGGCCTTGCTCGTGGTGGGAATAATGATAAATTTAATGAATTATCCGGAGATTACCCGCAATCTGGTTTATCTATCTTCGGCCTGCATGGTTTTAGATTCTTTTTCCACGACTTTTTTTGCCGTTATCCGCGGTTTTCATAATTTAAAATTTGAAAGCATTTCGGCCATAGTTTTTCAACTGATTGTTATGGCCTTTGGCTTATTCGCTCTTTACGCCGGCGAGGGACTTTACTGGATAATGGCGGCCTTGGTTATGGCCAGCTCTTTTAATTTTATTTATTCTTTTCTTGTTCTCTGGCGGAAATGGGGAATAAAAATAAAACCGATTTATGACCGAGCTTTAGTAAAATTTATCATAAATATTGCCATACCCTTCGGCTTATACGCGGTTTTCCAGAGATTTTACACTTATTTTGATTCGGTTTTACTTTCTCTTATGGCTGGGGATAAGTATGTCGGGCTTTACCAGGTTGCTTTTAAAATAATTTTTGCCCTCCAGTTTCTCCCTTTGGCTTTTACCGCCTCTCTTTATCCGGCCATGAGCTCTTATTGGGTTAATAACCGGAAGCAGCTGGCTATTTCTTTTGAACGGGCAATGAA
Source organism: Patescibacteria group bacterium (assembly GCA_028711415.1). Lineage (GTDB taxonomy): Bacteria > Patescibacteriota > Patescibacteriia > Patescibacteriales > JAQTRU01 > JAQTRU01. The sequence continues at coordinate 10,355 of JAQTSG010000011.1, forward strand.
TTATTTAATTATAATATCTCTGCCTATTACCGCCGGCACTATCGCTATCGCCGATAAAATTATTTTAATCTTTAAATCCGGGTTTGCTGAGGCGATTTTGCCTTTACAAATTATTATTGCCAGTCTGATATTTATCTTTCTGAATTTTCCCATTGGCTCGCTTTTAAACGCCTGTGATCGGCAAAAAATAAATACTATCAACATGGGAATCGTTACGGCCTTAAGCGTAATTTTAAATTTGGTCTTAATTTCTAAATTTCAGGCCATTGGCGCCAGTCTTACGGTTTTAGCTACTAACGCCTTAATGTTTGTCTTGGGTATTTACTGGGTAGGCAAAATCATTGACTACCGTAAAAGAAAAATTATTTTGGTTTTCCTGAAATCATTTCTGGCCGCGGCCGTAATGAGCGGCTTGGTTTTATACTTTAAGCCCTTGGTTAATATTTTTGTTTTAGTGCCCATGGCCGGCGCGGTTTATTTTATTCTTCTTTTTTTGCTCGGCGGATTTAGGAAAGAGGACATTATAAGCATCTATAACTCTTTTACTTCTAGAAAAAAGGAGGCAATACTACCAGCCAACGAAGATTAATATCAAAGATTTAATTCCTAATTCCTAATTCACCTAATTTTTAATAAAATGTCTAATTCTTAAATGTTTAATTTCTAACTAGTTCTTGATTTGTTTTAGTCATTAGACATTTGAATTTTTATTAGAAATTAGAAATTAGTTAATTAGAAATTAAGTGATAATTTTAATATTCTTAGTTGTAATTCTCACTTTTAATTTTCACATCATGAAAACTTTATTGTTCACCCTCGAATATCCTCCTTTCCACGGCGGGGTTGCCAATTATTACGGCAATTTGGTAAAGCACTGGCCAAAACCGAAAGAAATTTTTGTTTTAGACAATAACGGCAACCAACTGATAAAAGACTGGGTTTGGCCAAAATGGTTGCCGGCTATTTGGCAACTTAAAAAAGAAATAAAAAAGAATAAAATAAATCATGTCCTGGTTGGCCAGATTTTGCCTTTGGGAACAGTGGCCTTCCTTTTATCCAGCAAGATGGGCTTTAAATATTCAGTAATCCTTCACGGGATGGATTTTTCCTTTGCCTGCCGCAGCCCAAGGAAAAGGTGGCTGGCTAAAAAAATTCTTAAAAAAGCGGAAAATATAATTTGCGCTAATAGTTATACAGGGAAGTTAGGGGAAAATTTTTTAGGCAGTAGAGAAAAAATAGTAGTGGTTAATCCGGGAATTAATGATCGCATAACGCATAACGCATATCGCATAACGCAAATTAAGGAAGAATTTAATCTTAAAGATAAATTCATATTTCTAACAGTTGGACGCTTGGTAAAGAGAAAAGGAGTTGATATGGTTTTAAAAAGTCTGCCGGAAGTTTTAAAAGCAATACCGAATTTACTTTATGTTATTTTAGGCAATGGCCCGGAACTGGAGAATATAAAAAACCATGTCTCTGAATTGAAATTAGAGAAAAATGTTTTAATAATTAACAAAGCTGATGACGAAGAAAAAAACGGCTGGCTTGAAGTAAGCGATGTTTTTATTATGCCAGCCAGAAAGATCAAGGACGATTTTGAGGGTTTTGGTATTGTCTATTTAGAAGCTAATCTAGCCGGCAAGCCGGTGATAGCCGGCGATAGCGGAGGGGTAAGAGACGCGGTTATTGACGGCCTAAACGGCTTATTGGTTAATCCGGAAAATAAAAAAGAAATTACCGCCGCCGTTATTAAATTAGCCCGAGATAAAAATTTAAGAAAAGAATTAGGAGAGAGGGGAAGAGAGCGGGCGCTAAAAGAATTTAACTGGGAAAAACAGATTGGAAAGATACGCAATTTAATTTTACCCCCTTTTGAAAAGGGGGATCGGGGGGATTAAAAAAAGGAAGCGCTTGAAATAGAACAAACACTTCCCACTACTTAAATAAGATTTTTACCTCCCTGTAGATGAGAAAAACCCCCAAAATCAGCATCAAGTTAAACAGCAAAGATAAATCCAGCTGGCAGTAAAAAGGAGATGCCTGTCCGAGAAACCACATAGTGTAATACGCTGCCAGGCAAACTAGCCCCAGAAAATAAAAAGCTTTATCTTTCACCGAAAAATTTCTCTGCCGGATAGCGCTAAAAAAAATTATAAGCAACACCGACAGAATAAACAGGAGAAAAAGCCTAAATCCCCAAAAGTAAAAATAGCTGATTGTCATATGCCCTCCCAACTTCTTTCGGCGAAATCCGATATTACCTCGATGATGAAAAGAACGGCACAAAACAAAAAAGCGAGTGGAAAAACAGAGGGAAAATAAATAAAGTAAGAAAAAATTTCGCCTTCGCTACCGCTCCATTTTAAGGCACAAAAGAACGTTTCCATAAGGCCTCCCCTTGTTTGGATTATAGAATTATTTATATATTAGTACATCTAACCTAAAAGTCAAATGATCAGCCTTATTATTCCAATTTACAACCAAGCGGATAAACTGCCTGAATGTTTAGACAGTATTTTAGAGCAGACCCACAAAAATTATGAAGTTATTATTATTAATGACGGGTCAACTGATAATATCCAAAAAGTTATTGACAGGTATAAAAAAAATTTTAAATTTAAAATTTTAAATTTAGAGTTAAACGCGGGCGCGCCCGCAGCCAGAAATAGGGGATTTAAGGAAAGTAGCGGGGAATATTTGTTTTTCTGCGATGCAGATGCGGTTTTGGCTCCAGAAGCCCTAGAAACGATGTTTTTGGCCTTAAAAAGCCATCCAGAGGCCGGTTACGCTTATTCCTCTTTCTTTTGGGGCAAGAAACTTTTTAAATTATGGCCATTTTCGGAAGAAAGGTTAAGACAAATGCCCTATATCCATACTATGTCCCTAATAAGAAGAGAGGCCTTCCCTGAAAACGGCTGGGACCAGTCCATAAAAAAACTCCAGGACTGGGATTTATATTTAACCATGCTGGAGAATGAGCAGGAAGGTTTTTGGCTTGATAAAGTTTTATTTAAAATCAACCCGGGGGGAACCATAAGCTCCTGGCTGCCGTCTTTCGCTTACAAATTTTTCCCGTTTTTGCCAGCGGTAAGAAAATATAAAAAGGCGGTAAAAATAATAAAAAATAAGCATCATTTACCCCGTTAGAAAAATTTTTAATGAAGTTAGAAATAAATAGTTTTATTGTTACCGCCAATGATTTAAAACCATCAAGGGTCGGGCATTCTAACGGGGTTTGTCTTAAGTTATGTTTAAAAAAACAATATTTCTAACCGGCCTTTTAGCGATCTTACTTATCGCCGTCTCGTTGGTTATCTTTCTGCCTGGCGCGGAAAGGCAAACGGCAAAGGTTAAAATAAACGGCGTAGAAATCAAAGCCGAAATCGCTAAAACGCCAGCCGAGCAATATCTGGGACTATCCGGCCGGGAGGGTCTGTGCCAAAATTGCGGAATGCTTTTTACTTTTTTGAATGAGAAAGAGAGAACCTTTGTTATGCGCGGCATGCTTTTTTCTATAGATATTATCTGGATTGATGGCGGAAAAATTGTTAAAATAGACGAAGAATTGCCTTTGCCGGTTTCTTCAGAAGGAAAGGAATATAAAAGCGGTAAGCCGGTCAATTATGTTTTAGAAGTAGAGGGCGGTTTCTGCCGGGAAAATAATATTAAAGTGGGGGACAGGGTAGAATATCTGAAATAATAAAGATACCAATGACCAAACTCAAATTTCCAACAAAGATCCAAATCACAAGTCAAAAAATATAATTTAGCGAAAAGAATCATGAGATATTTTTATTTGGGATTTTACCTGCCCGCTCGACTAGCTTGCTAGGCAGGCGGGTTGGGAATTGGGATTTAAAACTTTGGATTTTAAGGATTTACTTTCTTGGCCTATGGAAAATCTATTGAACAGGAAAACTTGGAGAATTATTTTATTTATCTTTTTGGCGGAATTATTTTCTGTCTTCGCTTTTCTGCTACCCAGTTTTGAACGGGTAGCTTTTCTCGTTATCGTTGCCCTAGTTTTAGCTTTGTCTTTAATCAAATTAGAATATGGAATTTTAATCCTTCTGGCGGAATTATTTATCGGGTCTAAGGGTTATTTATTTTATCTTGATGCCGGCGGAATAACAATTTCTATCCGTATTGCTTTCTGGCTTATCGTCATGGCCGTCTGGTTAGGAAAATTCATAGCAAATCGGGTAAAAACTAGGCAAAGCCCAAGATTAAAACCAAGTGAAAAAAATATTTATTTTTATTATTTTATTATTTTATTTTTATTTATCGCTTGGGGAATGGTCAATGGCTTTTTAAACCATAACGACTTTTCTAACATCTTCTTTGATTTTAATGGTTGGTTCTATTTTGCCTTGATTTTTCCGATTTATGATTTTATCAACCCCATTAGAAATTCCAGCGAAGGGTTAAGCCCTGTTGTAAAACAACAACGTATAATTTCTAACGGGGCGAGAGAAAATATTTATGATTTAGGCAGGGTATTTTTGGCCGCCACTACCTGGCTCGCTTTAAAAACTTTCTTTTTCCTTTTCGCTTTTTCGCACGATTCTTCTGGCGTAATTTTTGAGCTTTACAAATGGGTGCGGGCTACCGGCGTTGGGGAAATTACGCCTGTCCAAGGCGGTTTTTACCGCATCTTTTTTCAATCCCATATCTTCATCCTTATCGGCTTCTTTATACTTTTGACCATCTTCTCATACCGACCACCTAAAAATAATAAATTTTTTATTTTTTATTTTTTATTTTTTATTTTGTCTTCGGCTATTATCCTCGTAAGTTTCTCCCGCAGCTTTTGGGTAGGCGCAGTAGTCGGCTTATTATTTTATTATCTAATTACGATTCTAAGAAAAAATTGGAAATTTGTTCTTAGAATATCAGCGAATTTACTGGCCGCGGGACTAGCCGCCGCAGTCTTTACTTTAATCATCGTGAAATTTCCTTATCCTACCCCCATCGGCGGTTTTGACCCTGCTTCGCTTTTTTCCGACCGTTTAAGCAATATGGGGGAGGCAGCGGTTTCTTCCCGCTGGCAGCTTCTACCGCCCTTATGGACAGCTATAAAACAAAATCCGGTTTTGGGCTCCGGTTTTGGCGCTACCGTAACTTACGAGTCAAAAGACCCGCGGATTCTTACCTCAAGCCCGACTGGCGAATATACGACTTACGCCTTTGAATGGGGCTGGCTGGATATCTGGTTAAAATTAGGATTTTTCGGCTTATTGGCTTATTTATGGCTAATTGGCAAAGTTATTTTTGACGGCTTTATAATAAAAAACTGGCTCACGATTGGTTTAGCTTTAGGACTTATAGTTATCGCGGTTGTAAGTATTTTTAGCCCTTACACTAACCATCCCTTAGGTATCGGCTACCTGCTCATTGCCGCGGCTATAATCACCAGAGAAAAAGTCGCGTCCACTCTTGCTTAATTCTTTGTTGTATTGTATATTGTGAATTATATTATCTAATTTTTCCGCATGCCGTACATATCGCGATGGGCGATAGGCGATATGCGATACGCGAAATTATGCCTGACCAAATAATATCTCAAGACGGTTATGACAAACTAAAAAAAGAACTTGATTATTTAACAAACGTCAGGAGAAAAGAAATCGCGGACAGGATTGAGAAGGCCAAAGAGTTAGGGGATTTAAGCGAGAATGCCGAGTACCAGGATGCCAAAGACGAACAGGCGTTTAACGAAGGCCGGGTTATGGAAGTTACCAACCTCCTTAAAAATTTAACGGTCGTGGAAGATGACCATGAAAAAAAAGGCGGAGTGGCCATGGGTTCGAAGGTAACTGTAAAAAACAGCCATGGCGAAAAGGAATACACGATAGTTAGCTTCAATGAAGCCGATCCTCTCTCGGGAAAAATCTCCAATGAATCTCCCTTGGGCGTAGCTTTTTTAGGTAAAGGGGAGGGGGATAAAGTGAAGGTGAGCACTCCCAAGGGCGAAGTTGAATACGAAATTATAAAAATAAATTAAACCATAAAATCCACATTTTCATCCTGATCGGAGGGAAAAATGTTAAAAAAAATTCTTGTTTCTTTGATTGATTTTTTCATTCTTCTCCCGCTTGGTTATTTGAACCATCTGATCAATGGGGTTTTGCCTCCGCTTTATTTAGATGACGGACGGCCTAAAAAACAAGTGGAGAAAAGAGGAATCCATGCTTAAAAAACTCTTTATCTTATTGATTGAAAAAATTTTTGATTTTCTTGATTCAGTTACGGGGCCAATGGTCGAAAGAACCACCCGGAAAAAATTAAAACAAGTTCAATAAGATTCAGAACCAAGAGGATGCAAAAAGGCGCCGGCAACCGCGCCTTTTTTTTGACTTTTATATGATAATGTCTTAAAATATAAACATTAATTAACGTATTAAATTGCTAATAATATGCCTAACCCAAAAGCTCTCCCGCCAGCAGGTAAAGTAAGCGAATATGAAGAAAGAATAAAAAAATTAAAAGAACTGGAAAAAGAGGGGATAAATCCTTATCCGGCAAAAACCGAAAGAACGCATTTAGTAAAGCCGGTTCTTTTAAATTTTGCCAAACTGGAAAAAGACCACAGCTCGGTGGCTCTGGCCGGCCGCTTGCGCAGTCTGCGTTCCCACGGCAATTTGATTTTTGCCAACTTAGAAGACGCCAGCGGAAAAATCCAAATCGCTATTTCTAAAAAAGAAATCGGGGATAAGGATTATAAAATCTTTGAAAAATTCATAGATATGGGCGACTTTATTGAAGCGGAAGGGGAGTGCTTTTTAACGCATAAGGGCGAAAAAACCATTTTAGTTAAAAACTGGAAACTTTTGGCTAAAGCTTTGCGGCCCTTGCCGGATAAATGGTCCGGCTTCAAAGACGAGGAAGAACGGTTTAGAAAAAGGTATTTAGATATCCTGTTTAACCCGGAAGTGAAAGAAATGATAGAAAAGAGAGCCAAGTTCTGGCAGGCCACCCGCGAATTTTTAACTAAAAAAGGATTTTTAGAAGTAGAAACTCCGGTTTTAGAAATTACTACCGGCGGGGCTGACGCCCGGCCGTTCATCACCCATCACAACGCTCTGAACTTGGACGCTTATCTGCGCATTTCCGCCGGCGAGCTTTGGCAGAAAAAATTAATGGTCGCCGGACTGGAAAAAGTTTTTGAAATCGGGCGGATTTTTCGCAATGAAGGCATGGACTCGGAGCATCTGCAGGATTATACCCAGATGGAATTTTACTGGGCTTACGCCGATTACGAGGAGGGAATGAAATTAACGGAGGAAATGTATAAATACATCGCTAAAGAAACTTTTGGCGCGCTTAAATTTAAAATCAGGGGTTTTGAGGTTGATTTAGAAAAAAAATGGGAAAGGTACGACTATCGCCAGACCATAAAAAAATACACCGGCGTTGATATTTTAAAGGTTAAAGAAAAAGAAATAAAAGATAAGCTCAATGAACTAAAGGTGGAATACGATAAAAAGGGCTTTAACATCACGCGGGCGATTGATAATCTCTGGAAATATTGCCGACGACAGATTAGCGGACCGGGATTTTTAATCGGCGCGCCGATTATGGTTTCGCCTCTGGCTAAGCGCGATGATAAAAATCCGGAAACTGCCCAGCGCTTCCAGGTAATTTTAGCCGGCTCGGAATTAGGCAACGGTTATAGCGAATTAAACGACCCGACTGACCAGGAAAAAAGGTTTAAGGAGCAACAGAAGCTAAGGGAAGCCGGAGACGAGGAAGCCCAGATGTTTGATAAGGATTTTGTGGAAGCTTTGGAATATGGCATGCCCCCAACCTGCGGTTTTGGTTTTTCCGAACGGCTCTTTGCCTTTTTAATGGATAAACCAGCCCGGGAAACCCAGATTTTTCCTTTAATGCGTCCTAAAAATTAATTATCAATTAACAATTTTCAATCAATATTAAATTATCAATTGAAAATTTAAGTATTAAAAATTGTTTGATAATTGAAAATTGATAATTGAAAATTAAATATATGGATTTAGGAATAAATAAAGAAGAAGCAAAAAAACTTTTAAATAAATATGTTCAAGATGAGGTCGTCAAGATGCATTGCCGGGAAAGCGAAGCTATAATGAGAGAACTGGCAAAGCATTTTAATGAGGATGAAGACGAGTGGGGCATAATCGGTCTGCTTCATGATATTGACTGGGATTTAACTAAAAGTAATCCACGCGAGCATACGGTAAAAGCCGTGGAAATTTTAAAGGAAGCCGGCGCCAGCGATTTCTTGATTGAAACCATAGTTTCCCACGGTTATGGCAGTAAGCTTTGCGGGATAAATCAGGAAAAGACGAGAACCACGAAAATCCAACACGCTTTAGCCGCGGCCGAAACTTTAACCGGCTTAATTATTTCCACGGCCCTGGTTCAGCCGGACAAAAAATTAAGTAGCGTCAAATTAGAATCCTTAAAAAAGAAATTTAAAACCAAAAGCTTTGCCGCCAAATGCGACCGCGAGATTATTATAGAATGCGAAAAAATCGGTTTGCCCTTGGATGAATTTTTAAGGATAGGCCTTAAAGCTTTACAGGGGATTAGTGATAAATTGGGTTTATAAATAAACCCTTCTTCGTCATCCTCGGGCTTGACCCGAGGATCCAGAATCTAACGGCTCGAACATCTTTTTACCACCATCTTAAACAAATAAAACTTCCTGCCGTTCAACTCTGGATTCCCGCTTTCGCGGGAATGACAGAGAAACACTAATTATAAGAAATGCCTGAAAATAAAAATCTAGAAAAAATCCTTAAATTTTTATATCAAATAGGAAAATTAAAAGAAACCTATCGTTTTGGCGAATCCAAGACCTTAAAAGGGGACTCCAGCGCTGACCATTCCTGGCGTCTGGCTTTAATGGCAGCGGTGGTCGCCGATGAATTAAAATTAAACTTAAGACTGGAAAAAGCTTTAAAAATCGCTTTAATCCATGATTTGCCTGAAGCTATTACCGGCGATATTGACGCGCGGCTTATTGCCAGCGGCAAAATCACCAAGGAATATAAGCATAAAAAAGAAAAAGAGGCGATGGAAAAAATTAAAAAATTTCTGCCAACTAAAACCGGAAAAGAAATTTATAATCTTTGGCAAGATTATGAAAAAGGAGGGACAAGCGAGGCAAAATTTATTAAAGCCCTTGATAAAATAGAAACTTTAACCCACTTTACGAAGATAGAAGCCCCTGGTAAAATTGATATGCCAGAACTCCTGGTTATTTATGGTAATAAGGAAGTAAAAAATTTCCCCGAGCTGGAGAGTCTGTTCAAATTAGTGAAGAAAGAGATAAAAAAAGATTTCAAGAAAAACAACGTCCCCTGGAAAAAAGAATACGATATTTAAAAATTCATAATTCTTAAATCTTAATTCATAATTCTTAAATTATATGCTGGATATAAAATTAATCCGCGAAAAAACCGAGGAGGTTAAAAAGGCCCTGCTCAAAAGAATGGAGGAGAAGGATCTGGACTTAAAAGGGGTTATCGCCCTAGACGATAAGCGCCGGGAATTAGTTCAGAAGGCGGACGAATTAAAAGCGGAAAGGAACAAATTTTCAAAGACCAAGCCTTCGCCGGAAATTATCGCCAAAATGAAAACCATCGGCGAGGAGATTAAAAAAACGGACGAGGAGCTAAAAAGGGTTGAGGAAAAATTTAAGGAAAAAATGGGGGAGCTGCCTAACCTGCCGGCTGATGACGTTGTTGCCGGCGGGAAAGAAAATAATAAGGTTATAAGAACCTTTGGCAAGCCGCCGAAATTTAATTTTACCCCGAAAGACCATGTTGAGCTGGCTACTTCTTTAGACATTATTGACTATAAACGGGCGGTTAAGATGTCCGGCACCGGCTTCTGGGCTTACAAAGGCGCGGGCGCGCTTTTGGAATGGGCGATTCTTAGTTATTTTATAGATTTTCACACCAAAAACGGCTATACCTTTTTAATTCCGCCGTTCTTATTAACCGAACAATCCGCTTATACCTCGGGGCATCTGCCTAAATTCAGAGACGACCTTTTCTGGACGCAGGATAAATTATGCCTAAACGCCACTTCAGAAATGATGCTCGGCAATTACCACCGGGACGAAATTTTAGAAGAAGATGTTCTCCCCTTGAAGTATTTTGCTTATTCCGCCTGCTTTAGGCGCGAAGCCGGGACTTACCGGAAAGAAGAAAGGGGAATGGTCAGAGGCCACCAATTCAATAAAATAGAGATGTTTCATTTTACCAAGCCGGATAAATCCTGGGAAGCTTTTGCCGAGCTCGTTGGCAATGCCCAGAAACTGGTTGAGGGTTTAGACATACATTATCAATCCTCGCAATTGGCGGCCGGGGACGCGAGCGCCGCTATGTCTAAAACCGTTGACGTGGAAATCTGGATTCCGAGCATGGGCATATACAAGGAAGTAAGCAGCATTTCTAACGCTTTAGATTATCAGGCCCGGCGGGGAAATATCCGCTTCAAAAATAAAGCGACCGACAAAAACGAATATGTCCACACTCTAAACGCTTCTGGCCTCGCCACCAGCCGGCTCTTGCCAGCCATATTAGAAAATTATCAGCAAGCCGACGGTTCGGTTATTATCCCCAAAGCTTTGAGAAAATACCTGCCGGGAAAAATGAAAATTATAAAGAAGAAAAAATAAATTGACTATGGAATTTTTATATTTGGCTATTTTTTATGGCAGCTATTTTATTTTTTTTCTTTTTGTTTATTTCATCATAAAATTTTGGAAAAAGAATAAAAAAGTCTCTTATCTTTTAATTATAATTCTTTTATTTTTTTCCTACGCCCGTTTTGTTGAGCCATATTTAATCGTTGTTAAAAATTTTTCCGTTTAAAAAAACGCTCCTGCCCGCTCCGCCGACAATCAAATTAAAATAGTTCTTGCTTCCGACTTTCATGTAGGCATCTATACCGATAAACGTTTGTTAAAAAAAACCGTTGATAAGATTAATAAATCCAAGCCGGATTTAATTTTATTAGCCGGAGATTTTGTCTGGCGTCTGCCGGAGAATAAAATCGCGGAGAAGCTGGACTCTTTAAAAAATCTATCCGCCCCCGCCTACGCGGTCATAGGAAACCATGATGACGGTTATCCCGGCGTTGACGTTTCTCCTAAAATTATCCGAACTTTAAATGAATACGGAATTAAAATTCTTGATAATAAACTTGAGACCATAGCCATAAAAAATAAAGAGATAGATCTTATCGGCTTAAAGGAGTTGTGGTCCGGGGAAGCTAATTTCTCTCTGCCCCAGAAAGCTAACGAGGAACATTATAGACTTTTGCTTACTCACAATCCTGACGCTGTTTTAAAATTAAAGGAGGGCAGCGTTGATTTGGCCGTAGCCGGACACACTCACGGCGGCCAGGTTAAAATTCCTTTTATTTATAAATATTTTATTCCGACCGAAAACGACTTTGTTGAGGGTTTCTATTTTGTCAACGGGATAAAAACGTTCGTAACTTCCGGAATCGGAACGGTTGGCCTGCCATTTAGATTTTTAACTGTTCCGGAAATTGATATCCTGGAAATAGAATAACTACGAATTATCACCGCCGCAGCGGGATCCCGCCCACATAAAATAATAATAAAGTGGCGGGACGAATTTACAAATACTGATTATGCCTAAAAAAGAAAGATTTAAAGTATATTCAGCTATTTATCTTGTCCTCATTAAAGATGAGCAAATATTACTGCAAAGGCGATACAATACTGGCTATCAGGATGGTAATTACAGTTTAGTGGCCGGCCATCTTGATGGTGGCGAAACAACCAAACAATGCCTAATCCGTGAAACCAGGGAAGAAGCTGACATTACCTTAAGTCTGGAGGATCTTGAGGTAATTCACGTTATGCACCGGCTTGGACCCGTGAGAGAATATCTTGATGTTTATATCCGCGCTGAAAAATGGACGGGCGATATTACAAATATGGAGCCAGATAAATGCGACGAGCTTAAGTGGTATAAACTTAAAAACCTCCCGGATAATATGGTCCCGGAAGTAAGATTTGCCCTTGAGAACATTAGCAAGAACAGGTATTATAGCGAGTTTGGTTGGCCGTCTTAAAATAATATATTGGAATATAATATTCGTAAATTCGTAAAGAATTCGTAATTCGTAGGAGTAAAAATATGCTAAAAAAAATAAAAATCGCTTTGCTGGCCGGCGGCCGGGGAGGAGAGAGGGAAATCTCCTTAAAGACCGGGGAGCAAATTTATAAAGCGCTTGATAAAAAGAAATATCAGATTTCGAGGTATGACCCCAAAAATAATTTAGGGAAATTTTTTAGCGACGCTTTAAAGAAAAAGTTTGATTTGATATTTCCGGCCTTGCACGGTCCTTTTGGCGAAGATGGGAAACTGCAGGGCCTGTTAGATATTTTAGGCATTCCTTATTTATTTTCCGGCTGTTTGGCTAGCGCTCTGGCCATGAACAAATACAAAACCAAGGTAATCGCCGGGAAAGAAGGAATAATAATGGCTCGCGATATCCTAATCAGAAAGAATGAAAAACATAGTCTAGATAAAATTATAAAAAAATTATCTCTGCCAATCGTTGTTAAACCGTCTGAACTTGGCTCATCGGTCGGTATGTCCATTGCCAAAAACAAAAAAGAGCTTGAAGAGGGGATTCGCACCGCTTTCCGATACGATAGGGAAGCGCTTTTGGAAAAATTCATAAAGGGTAGGGAATTAACCGTGCCGGTTATGGGAAATAATCCTCCAAAAGCCCTGCCGGTAATTGAAATCATCCCCAAAGTTTCCACCTGGTTTGATTATAGGGCAAAATACGAAGTGGGAGGCAGCGAAGAAGTGTGTCCGGCTAAAATCCCGGCTAGGATCAAAATAGAGGCCCAAAGGGAGGCCGTAGCCGCTTATAAGGCCATTGGTTGTAAAGATCTGGCCCGCGTTGATTTTATCTGGCAAAAGGGGAGTGATAAAATCTATTTTTTAGAAATAAATACGATTCCGGGCATGACCGCCACTTCTTTAGTCCCAAAGTCAGCTAAAGCCGCCGGAATGACTTTTAGCCAATTCTTAGATAAACTAATCAGCCAAGCCGTAGGATAAGTTTGCGCGAATCTAGACCTTTAAATAATCCTTTAATGCAAATTCTTACAGCGGATCCCGCCAGGGCGGGACGAATGCCGCAAATACTTTAAGGACTCGTAGCATTCGCATCCCTCTTATAAGGTTTAAAAATATACAAACGTCTTGAACATATGCTTAAAAGGAGGAGAAAAATTGATTATTACAATAAAAATCTGGCTAACCCGTTCTTTCACCGCCGACGAAAGAAAAGGTTAAATTTTTCCATCGGCTGGTCAGGCAAAAGAAAGATGGCGGCCCTTTTGGTTTTAATCCTGGCTGGCGGCTTGATTTGGCTTATTTTTTCCCCGGTTATTTTTTCAATCAATAATGTGGAGGTAAGGGGAATGATCAGGATTCCGCCGGGAGAAATTGAAAATTCAGTTTGGCAGCAGACAGGAGAAAAAAAATTTATCTTCTTTCCCCAGAGAAATATTTTTACTTTCAGCAAGAAAGAAGTAAAAGAAGAACTGGAGAAAAGCTACTCTTTTGAAAAACTTACAATCAATAAAAATCTTCCCCATACTTTAATAATTGAAGTTCAGGAGAAGTCCTACGCTTTTATCTGGCACGAGGGGGAAAGATATTATTACGCTGATATTGACGGCTATCTAATAAACGAAGTAAACCCTTTGGAAATCAAGCAGAAAAAATATCCGATAATTGATAATCAGGGCGAAGAAAAAATAATTATTGATTCCGCCGGCGGGTTAGGTAAAATTAATACCGATGAAAATCATATAAATTATATTGTAGGTCTCTCTGACAAATTTTTAGCCGGAAAAAATAAAGAAGGGGAGACGGGAGAAAACTCCGAGGGCTTAACTGTTGAAAAATTTATTATTGACAAGGATGCCAATACGGTAAAAATCGCCTTGGTTGAAGGCCCGATAGTATATTTTAACACCGGAGAAGACCAGGAAAAGCAGATACGGAAATTATTGGCCATAAAAAATGAAACCCTGAAAGGCGAGTTTAAAAATAAAAGTTATATAGATTTAAGATATGGCGATCGGGTTTATTACCGATAAATTTGTCCCCCTTTCGAAAAGGCCCGTCTCTTCGCCAGCTGGCGGATCGGCCGAGGCGGAGGGAAAGGGGAATTAAAGCTTAAGAAATGCCACGGGAAATAGGAATATGAATCAACCAATTCGAAATCAAAAAGAATTGATAGAAGCAGTTAAGTATATTGCTTCGGAAACATCGAAGATGGCCCAAAAGATAGTTGGCAAGAGTTTTCCAATCAATT
>JAQTSG010000055.1 GCA_028711415.1 Patescibacteria group bacterium
TAAATTGTCGTAAGAATGAAATATGGGATCAAGACGCCACTGCCCCCTTACTTCCCACCTCCCCATAATCCCCGGCACTAAAATCACCGGATCCGGTTCAGCGGGTTCGTCAGGCGATTTAATAAGCCAAGGGCTATAAACCACGCCCGAATCCACTAACGGCTTGTCGCCGCAAATCGCTTTAATATCTACCTCCCAAATTGGCACACCGGACGGCAATAATTCCCGCCACGGACAAGGGCCGTCGGCCGTACCCCACCAATTATTAGAAGCATTTACAATTACCTCCGCCTGCCCATTATTACCTATGGCCGCGTCCGCCAAAACACTGCCGATGAACGTTATTGGATTATTCGTTATTGATGAATTGCTAATTGTTAAAACTCCTCGGTTATTACTGACTCCGGCTTTATTTTTTGTAATTACGGAATTATTTATAGTTAATTTCCCTTTATAATTTATAACCGCGCCTTCATCCGCTCCGCCGCCATATTGGACTGTCGCGTAATCCAAATTAGCTTCGCCGCCCTGATTAACAAATAAATAAGACCAATCTCCCGGCGCGGGCTGGCTGGCCGCGCCATCGCCATTGGTATCACCGCCGCTTGAGTCGTCTTTGATAGAAGTAAAAACAATCGGCTCGGCTTTTGCCCCTAAGGCGATTAATTTTCCGGAAATTAATAACATACTGGAGGAATCAAACTTAACAGCTACGCCTTTTTCAATTGTTAAATTAACCCCCGCTTTCAGCCACACTGTGCCACTAACAACAATCGGGCTTTGCGCTTTTGTCCAAACCGTATCAACGGTTATTTCCGCCGCCTTGGCGTCCTTAGCAACAAAAAATCCCGCCATCATGAAAATGGACAGGGATAAAGTGAGTTTAAAAATCTTATTTTTCACCCCATTAGATATTTCTTCGAACGCCTCCGATGAATTTCGCGTATTCATTATCATAAAGTTATAACCCCGATGATATTAAGTATTTAATATCTAACGGAGTAAATAACTTCCTCTTTATATTCCTATGTTATTTTTTTCCTTTCTTCTTATCTTTTTTGCTCTCGCTTCTTTCCTTTATGACTTCTACTAATTTCTTCACCCCCTCGCCGATTAAAGCCAGGTAAGAAGCGCTGTGCTCAATCTTATCTTTTAAAGATTTCAGGATCTCATCAACTTTATTGATTTTCTCCCTGGTTTCTTTTACGGCCTTATAGGCCTGGCGCATAATCATCGCCAGATAATAGATAAACCAGGCCAAAAAAATCGTCAGCCACAAGATACAGAAAGCGAGCACGATAAAAAGAAGATCCTTGCTGTCTTGAATTAGATACATATTTTTAAGCGCGGAGAAAACTAATCCTCCTTAATATTAATAATTTTATGATTGCGTTTGCGGCTTATCTTCTTTACCCTGAATTTCGCCGCGGGCAGCTTGCCGAAGAGTTTTCTCCTCCAGTTCAAATTCCAGTCCGCCTAAATGTTTGGCAAAAAAGTTATAAAAAGCGGCCGTAAGAAAACCGATTATCCAGCCCGCTACGGCCATCGCGACCGCCGTGACCAAACCAATTAAAATTCCCATGCCTAAATTAAAAAGGGCAATAAGAAGGACCGAGCCGCTAAAATCTTCCTTGATAATAATATTAGCCATCGTCAGGATAGCGATGACTATGGCCGTAAGAAATCCCATAAAGCCATAAATCGCCGCCGTGACTTTAGCCAGGGATAAATTTTTTATTTTTTTTATCTCTTTCATATTAATAATTACAAATCTACAAATTTTTTCACAAATTCACAAATACTATTTTAAATATTTTTCTGTATTCATAAATTTGTGAATTTGTCCCGCCATCCCGCCTTGGCGGGACGGTGATAATAGATTTGTGATTTGTAATAATTTAAAAGTTTCTTATTTGCGCTCCAAATTTCTTCTCCAAAAGCTTTATTAATTTCTCCTGTTCTTTTTCTATCTCCTCGGCCGTTAAAGTCCTGTCCGGCGCCTGGTAAATGAGATGAAAAGCTAAATTTCTTTTATCTTCGCCCAACTCTTCTCCCTCATAAACATCAAATAATTCCACCCCTTTTATCAGCGGGCCGAAACTCTCTATTTCTTTTTTTATGTCTTTATATAATATTTTACCTCCGACCACAAAAGCTAAATCCCTTACAACCGGCGGATATTTAGGGATTCTTTCGTATTTTTTTACCCCTTTGTTAAAGACAAAACGAGCTAACTCTTTAAAATCTATTTCCGCTATGGCTACTTCCTTTTTTATATTTAAGCTCGCGGCCACCTGGCTATCTAAGCTGGCGACTAGGCCCAAGGCGGCTTTTCCGTTATCGCCTAAAATTATTTTAGCCGCGGCCTTGGTATCCGCCCACCCGGGCAAATCTTCCAGGGAGGAAAAACCGGCAGACAAATCAAAATAACCGAATAAATATTCAACTATGCCTTTCATCTTTTTAAAAACTTCTCCTTTTTTTTCGCCGGCTAAAACCAAGCCCAGTTTCTTTTCCTGATAAGGTAGTTTCCCTTTATCCCCGCCCTTATCCTCTTCGCCGGTTAAGTCCATAAAAATATTGCCGATTTCAAATAAGCCGAATTCATTATAGCGGGATTGATTCACTTTTACGTTTTCCAGCAAGTTCGGGACTAAACTCTGGCGAAGGAGAGTGTGCTGGCTCGCAATCGGGTTAGCCAGCTTCACATAATTTCTTATCTCCATTTTTAATTTTTTCAACTGGTCCTCGTTAACAAAGGAGTAATTATAAGTTTCGGTTAAGCGGGCTCCCTGGGCCAAGATTTCTTTTATTTTTTTCTCTATCATCCTTTCCTTATTAATCCGCGGCGCTTCCATCACGACGCGAGGCATTTCCAGCTTTAAATTATTGCACCCGTAAATCCGGACGATTTCCTCAACCAAATCTTCGGGAATAGAAATATCCTTAGTCGCCCGCCAGGTCGGGATAATCACTTCCAATTTCTCCTTTTCCTTTTTTACTCCAAACCCCAGGCCCTCTAAAATATTTATTATTTTTTTCTCCTCAATTTTCTCACCTATTATTTTCTCCAGCCACTCTAAATCCAGCCCAATCGGCCCGGTCTCCAATCTAAATGATTTTATATCAACCAATTCGCTTACTACTTTGGCTTCCCGGCATAACTTTTTCGCCAGTTCCACGGCCCGGGCAATGGCCAGGGCGCATAAATTCGGGTCCAGGGATTTTTCAAACCGCATGGAACTTTCCGTGCGTAGTCCCAGTTTTTGCGAAGTTTTTCTTATTTGCGTCGGTTCAAAATTGGCCGCTTCAAAAATGATGGCCTTGGTATTATTGCTAATTTCGCTATTTAGCCCGCCCATAACTCCGGCAATCGCTACTCCTTTATCTCCGTCCGTGATTAAAAGCATATTCTCGTCCAGTTCCCTGGTTTGGCCGTCCAAAGTTTCCATTATCTCTCCTTTTTTCGCCCGGCGCACCCCGATTTCCTTGACTAAACTGGCGTCAAAAGCGTGCAAGGGCTGGCCCAGTTCCAGCATCACGTAATTGGTAATATCAACGATATTATTAATCGGGCGCATACCGACCGCGGAAAGTCTTTCCTGCATCCAGGAAGGCGATGGCCCAATAGCTATGCCATCCATCTTAATTGCCATATAGCGCGGGCATAATTTAGGGTCTTTTACTGCCACTTTTATTTTTTCTCCCTTTCCTTTACTCTTGGCCAGTTTGTCCAAATCTAATTTCGGTTCTTTTAATTTTAAATCAAGGAAAGCGGCAATTTCTCTGGCCATGCCCAGATGGCTCCAGAGATCAGGCCGGTTGGTAATTGACTTATTATCAACTTCAAAAACCGTGTCATCTAATTTTAAATATTCGGCTAAATTTTCACCCGTTTTTCCGCCGGATAAAATCATAATGCCGGTATGGTCCTCGCCCATGCCTAATTCATCCTCGGCGCAAAGCATGCCGTAAGATTTCACTCCCCTGATTTCGGCTTCTTTAATTTCTAACCCGTTAGGTAAAATTGCCCCGACCAAAGCCACCGGCACAAAATCACCGACCTTGATATTGGTGGCGCCGCAGACTATATCTAATTTTTCTTTGCCGATATCAACTTTAACAAGCTGCAGCCGGTCCGCGGACGGATGCTTTTTTAATTCCAAAATTTTGCCAACCACTATCTTGTTGAATTTTTCCTTTTGGTTTATGACCTTGTCAACTTCTACCGTATGGACGGATAATTTCAAACCTAAATCTTCCGGAGTTATGCTCTTCGGAATGTCAACGAAGTCTTTTAGCCAGTTTAGGGAAATGTACATAAAATTTAAAATTGATTAAGGAAACGGAGATCGCCGCCATTAAATAATCTTATATCGTCAATGCCGTATTTGAGCTGCGTAACTCTGGTAAGGCCAAAGCCAAAAGCAAAGCCGCTATAAATCTTCGGGTCTATCCCGCCGTTTTTTAAAACATTGGGGTGAACCAGGCCTGAACCAAATATTTCCAGCCAGCCGCTATTTTTGCATAAAGAGCAGCCCTTACCCTGGCATAAAAAGCAAGTTACTTCTCCGTTAGCGCCCGGCTCGACAAAAGGATAAAATTTCGGACGCATGCGCAACTTCGTGTCTTCACCGTAAAGTTTTTTCGCCACGGTTTCTAAAACCGCTTTCATATTGCTTAAGCTTATGCCTTTATCAACCATCAACCCTTCTATCTGGTAGAAAGTGTGCTCATGTCTCACGTCCGTCGCTTCGCAGCGGAAGCATTTCCCCGGCACGACGCAGCGCAAGGGCGCTCCGTATTTTTGCATGGCCCTTACCTGCACCGAAGACGTATGGGTCCGCATCACTAAATCATATTCGCCGTCCTTATTTTTTTTATCAATGTAAAACGTGTCCTGCATGTCCCGCGCCGGATGGTTTGGCGGAATATTGACGGCGGTAAAATTATAAAAATCGCTTTCCAGCTCCGGGCCGTCCAAAACCATGAAACCCAGGGAAGTAAATAAATCTTCCAGTTCATTCTGAACAAGGGTTAAAGGGCTTAGATGCCCGCGCTCAATTTTTTCCCCGGGCAAAGTTATATCGACTCTCTCCTGCCCCGATTTTCCCGAAATGGCAATTTTAGCTTCGGAAAACTTATCTTCTATTTCTTTTTTAATTTCATTAGCTAATTGCCCGATTTCCTTTTTCTCCTTTTCGCTTAAATCTTTTAAGCTGCGCAAAATTTTTGTAAGCTCGCCCTTGCGGCCCAGATATTTAATTTCTAAATCTTTTAAAACCCTTTCCTCTTTTACCTTAGCCAGGTTTGAAAGGATTTCGTTTTTCAGTTTTTCTATTTCATTTTTCATAATCCCTAATTCATAATTCTTAATTCTTAATTCCTCGTGGGATTTTTCCCAACCTTTTACCTTCCAAATTACTAATTTCCCCGGCCTCGCCAAGCGAAGCGGGGCGGGCAAATTACTAATTACAATCTTACTTGAATTCTTCATTTAAATTATTAACCGGATATTTTGCCCTCCCCGAACCATAGTTTATAAGGAAAAACTCCAATAATGACAATCCGACAACTAAGAGAAATAAATTAAGCCAGGTAAATAAATTATGGGCCAGTAGAAATACAATCGCGATAATCAGAAAAGCGAATAAAAAC
>JAQTSG010000012.1 GCA_028711415.1 Patescibacteria group bacterium
AATAAATATTTGGCGATTTCCGCCGGGTCATAACTTTTTCCCGCTTTTTCCACCACTTCCGGATACTTCGCCAGTTTAATAATTATATTGTGCTCCTTGGGTTCAACTAGTTCAGCAAGGTTTGCTTTCTTGTTTTCTTGCTTTCTTGTTTTCTTGCTTTCTTGTTTTCTTGCTTTCTTGAATATGCTCTGTATCCTGGCATACGTATACTGCAGATAAGCCGCGGTATAACCCTCAAACTGCAAGGCCTTGGCCGTATCAAAAGTAATAACGCTGCCGGCGCTAACTTTTATCATTTCAAATTTCATCGCGCCCAGAGTTATTTTTTTTGCCACTTCTTCAACCTTTTTCCGCGGCCAGTCTTTATGTCTTTGGCTTGTTTCTTTTATCGCCTTAGCTAGCATCTCCTCTTTTAGTTTCCGGTAGGTAATAACTTTTCCGGTCCGGGAAGACATCATACCCGAAGGCAGTTTTACAAATTCGTAGCCAAGATGGATTAAATCTTTTTTATATCCCATCCGGCGAAGTAAAGAAGCCAGCTGCTTGAAATATAAGCTCTGCCTGATATCAACGACGTAGATTGATTTATCTAATCTATATTTTTTAAATTTCTCAATCGCCAAAGGGATGTCGGCGACCGGATAAAGGGCGGTTCCGTCTGAACGCAAAAATAAAAGCACGCCTAATTTTTCCAGATCGGCAATTACCGCTCCCTCGCTTTTTTTCAAAATCCCCTTAACTAATAATTCTTTAACCATTTTTTTTCCCTTATCTATAAACTGATTTTCATAAAAAATTTCCTTAAATTTTACCCCCAGCTCTTTATAAATTCCGTCAAAATATTCTATGCTCCACTGCCTGGTTTTCTGCCAAAGCTCATACTCCTCTCCCTGCCGGCTTTCCAGCTTCTTCATAAAAAAATTAATCAGGGTCTTGGCGGTTTTATCTTTTTCTTCCCGACTACAGGCGTCAACATACATTTCCCCCAAAAGATAACCTTTTTCCTCCTCCGGCATTTTGGCTATTTTCTCGCCCAAATTTTTTTCTTTTATAAAATTTTCATAATTCCATAAAGTCTTAGCGACATGAATGCCGAAATCATTGATATAAGAAACCGGAATTACTTTATAGCCGCTGGCTTCCAAAATACTCCTTACCGCTTCGCCATAGCAGATATTGCGCAGATGCCCGACATGATATTCTTTGTGGGTATTGGCGTTGGAATACTCTATCATCACTTTTTCGCCCTTGCCTGATTTATTCTCTCCATATTCTTCTTTGGCTTTAAAAATTTCCTTTATCACCTCTCCGGTTAAAAATTCTTTGTTAATCGTAAAATTCAAATACGGGCCAATCGCTTTTAAATTAGTAATCATATTATCGGCCGAAATTTTACCGATTAAAAAATCCGCGGACTCGGCCGGAGTTTTTCTTGTCGCTTTTACTAAGGTAAAGCAAGCCAGGCTTAAATCTCCCATTTCCGCCTCGGGCGGATAAACTAAAGCCGACGCCTGGACAATTTCTCCGCCCAGCGCCTTATTAATTTTTTCCGCGATATGTTCTTTTATTTTCTCTAATGAATACATAACCTTCTTGCTAATACATTCCCCCGTCATTCCCGCGAAAGCGGGAATCCAGAAGAGAGCCGCACAAACTATAAACCACTAAAATAATTATCTCCAACGTCCCTGCCGTTTAATTCTGGATCCCGGCTCGCGGGCCGGGATGACAGAAGAAAAAAAATGGCGGAATGACAAAAGTAAGTCCTAGCGAAGCGTTAAATTAACTCCCAATTACTCTAACAAACTGCCTCTTGCCTCTCTGAATTAAAATTCCATCTTTTGTTATCTCAATCTTTTTATTTATATCTTTTATGACTTCTTCATCAACTTTAATCCCGCCTTGTTCAATTAAGCGCCTCGCCTCGCTCTTACTGCTCGCCAATTCCGCCTCTACCAACAAATCCATAATATTAGAACTTTTGACTTTTGACTTTTGACTTTTGACTTCGTTTGGTGTTTCTTTCTTCTGTATTGTCTTAACAAAATAATCCTGCGCTTCTTCGGCTTTCTTTTCTCCCCAATTCATTTTCGTTATTTCAAAAGCTAATTTCATTTTAAAATCTCTGGGGTTTGATTTATTGTCCGCCAATTCCCCTTTTATTTTTTCCACCTCGGCCATCGGAATTTTTGTGCAGAGTTCAAAACCGGGAATAATTACTCCGTCTGGCCAAGACATAATTTTTCCGTACATATCGCGAGGATTCTCGTCCAAATTAACAATATTGCCTTCGGTCTTGCCCATTTTTTTGCCGGTCGGGTCAACCAATAATTTCGTGGTTAAAACGAATTTTTCTTTTCCTTTTATGGCTTTCATCAAGTCTCTCCCCGCTAGCATATTAAAGGTCTGGTCATTACCTCCTATTTCCAAATCAACCTCCATAACCACGCTGTCATAAGCTTGCGCCACCGGATAAAGAAATTCGTGAAGATAAATCGGCTTTTCCTGTTTTATTCTTTCTTGAAACATATCGCGGGCGAACATCTGTTGCGCCGTAAAATTTGAAGCTACTTCAATCAAGTCTTTGAAAGTTAACTTATCGCTCCATTTGCTGTTGTACATTATCTTGGCCGGATTAGAGCCGGAAAAATTCAAATAAGCGCTGGCTTGTTTTTTATAATTTCTGGCATTAGCCAAAACCTCTTTTCTGGTCATTTTTTTCCGGGCCGCCGCTTTATCGGTCGGATCCCCGATCATGCCGGTAAAATCCCCGATTAAAAAAATGACTTCATGCCCCAGGGCCTGAAATTGGGATAATTTATTTAACTGAATGGCATTGCCAATATGAAGGGACGGAGCGCTCGGGTCAAAACCGCAATAAAGTTTTATCCTTTTGCCGGATAACAAAACTTTTTCTAAGGAATCCTTATCCGGATAAATATTTTCCTTTCCCCGCTCTAAAACTTCTTTAATTTTATCTTTATCGGTTATGACTTTTGCCATATGATTTTATGTAAATAATATAGTAAATGCACTTTCATTTTATATTATTTAACGGCTTTTGGCAAATTAGCTAAATTATCAATTTACCTCTCCGGTGTCCTTGTGTCCTTGTGTTTTTCGTGTTTTCCGTGTTTAAGATTTGACAACTGAAAAATGATAAGGTAAGATAAAAACAATAATATGAATTTAATCCAAGGCACAATAATTATTATTGCGATTATCGGGATTATCATTATTGATAACCACTTTTATTGTGCTTTGAAGGCAAAATCAGAATAAACAAAATCTAAAATAAAAATCGCAAAAAATCGTCTTCAAAGCAAGACGATTTTTTGTTTGCCCTTTGGAAAATAGTTCTACAAATAGAACATCAATTCAACGGAGGGGAAAATGAAACCGGGAGATTGTTTTACCAGTATATCAGATGTCGAACAAAATTTGGGGCGAAAACAGAGCGTCGTGGTCCGTCATAAGGGAGAGGAAGTAATAATACACGGGGAACCCAGAATTTCCGGGCATCCGGTTGGAGATGAGGATTTAAGAAGATGGCTTTCAGAAGCAAAAAAAATGTGGCCAGACCAAGAGGTAAAAATTGTTTATGGTTATGGCAGTAGAGAAATTGGCAAAATAGGAGAATATCCCGAACATCCTATTCCCGCTTAACCATTAAACTTTCTTTCCGCCCAAGAAGGGGAAAACCTCCCCTTCTTTCTTTATAGAAAAGTTTTATTGACTTTTCTTATAATCCTGCTAAAATACTAATAATATGAAAGAAGCTATCCAGAAAAACTTACTGTTAGGTTTGTTGCTCCTTCTCCCCTCTAGGGTGGCTTGTTTTTGTATAAATAAAAGATAAATAAATTATCTTATAAACACAAAAAGCCACCCGGACAAGGGCGGTTTTTTGATTGCTCTTTGGAAGACACCATTTTCTTATAACCGAGGAGGACGAGATGATTGCTGATCTTGAAGTAAAAAGCGTGCAGGTATCAGACGGGACTAATATGATTCCGACTGCTACTCTCGTTTTCACTACCCCAAGAGGTGAAGAAAAAGTTTCTTGCGCCAGCCAGGGAGAAGAAAATATTCATCACGCCATCTTCAGGGCGATAAGAGAAATGTTTGTTTCTTGCGCCCCTGCCTTGGGCGATGGACAGGAAATAGTCCTTCTTGCCTGCGGGGGAAACTCTCCTTATAAAGGCGGGTGCAAGGCCCATGCCCATATCCGGATTGGCTCAAATGGAAACAGCCGTAGTTGTAAAAGAGGCGGAGAACACAAAACTAATTCTCATATGGCCGTAGCCCGGGCTATGCTTAACTGCTTTCAGAATTTAACGGCCTGAAAGGCAAAAATCAAAGGGAATAAAGGCAATTTGCTAAAAACAAATTGCCTTTTTAATTTATACCGAAAGCCCCCAGTCGCTCACAAGCGGCTGGGCGGATCGGTATATCCCGCCGCTTCGGTGAATCAAAATTCTTAAAATATCCAAAGGAAAGGCGAAGCCGCTACTTATTAAAAACTTTTAAAAATCAATAAAGATTTCTGGAAGCGGCGAGATGTGAAGCTATACGGATTTTAATCCGTATAGCTTCTCTAATATTAGCCAATTATCACTATAATAAACATAAAAATCCACATTTTGTTTGACCCCGTTAGAAACATACTAAAAACACATAAAAAACAACATTTCCGGTGGGCAAATTTCTAACGGGGTTGACTTTGCCAATATCTATGATATAATTATCCACAGAGAGTAAATTCAATATTTTTATGACTAAGGCATTACGAAAAACTTATTTCTTCGGTTTTTGGTTCTATGGCTCCACGAGGAGATCAGTTTTTTGTGATGCTTTAACTGTTTAATAAGTTAAACTCACTAGGGAAAACGAAAACTGGCTCCTCAAAAGGGAGCCAGTTTTTTATACCGAAAGCCGTCTCCGCCCTTCGCAAAGGGCGGGACGGATCGGTATATCCCGCTGCTTTTAGCGAATCAAAATTTTTAAAGCAACTGGAAGAAAGGCGAAGCCGCTATTTCTTAAAATGTTTTAAAAATTCAAAATGGTTTTTGGAAGCGGTAAGATGAAGACACTACGAACATTACTTTATACCGAAAAACCGCACAAAAATTTCATGTCCTTTTTAAAAACAAACAGCCAACCCCAGAGGAGGAAACAATGGCTGAACAAAATGGAACAACGGCTGGCTTTACCGGGAAGAAAGACGAGAAAAAAACTGGACCAGCAACAGAAAAACCAGGTTTTGCCCAACCGGAAAACGGCAACGAAAACCAATCCGACATTAACCCGGCAGGTTTTTACTTTTGCGGAAAAGTAAGCATGGCCCATGAAATTTGGCCGGGATAAAAGAAATAAGAAAAAAAATCGTGGCGTAAAAACAAATATCATCAACCGCAGAAGGGGGAATATTTTATGAGAAACACGAGCGACATGACCACTCACGAACTTGTTTCAACTGCTGTTCAGGCAGCTGAAGGAAGCAATTTCAATCTCTTTCAAGAATGTTTGAGGGGATTGCGGACAAAACCCCGAGCAGAACTGTTCCAGGGAATCTCTTCAGTTGTAATTCTTCTGGAACAAAAAGGAATTAACGGATCTTTTAT
Organism: Patescibacteria group bacterium; assembly: GCA_028711415.1. Taxonomy (GTDB): domain Bacteria; phylum Patescibacteriota; class Patescibacteriia; order Patescibacteriales; family JAQTRU01; genus JAQTRU01. The sequence continues at coordinate 5,625 of JAQTSG010000012.1, forward strand.
AGGAAACGCAAGGAAAATTTTTGACTCTTGCCCAGTGGAGGGCTAAACGGTCGGCTGGAATCCAGACGACTAATGGAAACTATGGGCTCGGTTAAACGTGATAGCAACAACTTCACGTTTAGCCGGGCCTCTTTTTATACCGGAAGCCCCCAGCCGCTCGCAAGCGGCTGGGCGGATCGGTATATCCCGCCGCTTCGGCGAATCAAAATTTTCTAAAATATCCAAAAGAAAGGCGAAGCCGCTATTTATCAAAATGTTTTAAAAATCTAAAATGGTTTTTGGAAGCGGCGGGATAGGAATATTATTCAGGCGCCCGTCTACTTCGTAAGCAAAACGTTGTGAGCAGGCTATCTCACTTAAACTCTACCAAAAACAAAACCCGCTAGCTCCTCTAAGTCTAGCGGGTTATTTCATGTTTAAAAAAGATCGAAAAACTGGTTGAATGATTTACGTTGCCTTCAATCCGTTGTCGTAGATTAGCAAACCATCAGGATTGTCGTACGGTCTACCCGGATGGTCCATCAGGCCGAACCAAGTGCCTTCGTAGATTCCGGCGATCTGCCCGCCATTGGGAGATTCCGAAGCATAGACTAAGGCGACGTTGGGCTGTCTGTCTCCGGTCACGACCAATTTCCCGTACCTGTGTGCCGAAGGGAAGCTAAGAACTCTTCCCTCTAAACCCCTGGTCCATAAACAGTCGGATTTAATCACCCGATGAAGCACCGGCATACTGCAAAATTCGCCGGAGTCATTTTGTACCAGGGCAAAACCGGGGCCGAACACATCCGCTCTCACGCCAATTTGGAAACCATTGCATTCCATGATAACCGGAAGTTTGGTTTCTTTGAGCATCTCAATGGCTTCGCTGGCCATTAAGGCGGCGATAGCACCGGCACCGGCGTCATCGCCGTAAGTAAACCCTCCTGTCCAGTGATGTACATCGTAATCTGTCACCTTTTTGGCTCCGGATACGAAATGCTTGGCAAAAACCAGCTCCGGGTCAGCGCCCAGAAGCTTCCATGACTCCAGGCTCTCCACTTCGCAATTCGTGCCCGGCCAATACCAGACGGCCACTTTTTTCTTACGCATTATATACCTCCTTCGCGAAGCGGGTATTCCAGCCTTGAAACAGCCGCTCCCAGCATAAGCGTTGTCCATTAATGGCGATACCTTTGCCATCAACGATGCGACCGACGCACAAAGCGTCTTCGCCGAAAATATTTTCCAGCTGAACGGCATGCTCCGGTTTTACCTCAACCAGCACCGTACCGAAGCTCTCCGGAAATAATTCGGCGCAAAGATCGGTTTCCACGCCCAAGCCCGAAGCTTCAACTCCTTCAAACAGCCTCAAAATCAATCCGCCACGATTTACCGGAACGGCGGAATGATAAAAGCCGTTTGAAGCGGCGGCGTGAAGTTTCTGCACATAATGCTTAACTTCATCCATGGGGATAGTATCCACTTTACCGCCCGCAATCTCCAATGCGGACGCCAAAGTAGAGCCGGCCAAAGAAATGGCTCTTTTACCCAGGCTATAAAGCAAGTTGTCTGGGTAATGCCACTGATGAAGAATCAGCTGGTGATAATCCGGAAACTTTCCCAAGGCCATCAAATTTACTGACGGAGGAATGTTTATCACCTGCCCTTCATATTCGGCGGAACCGTAGTTACTATCCTTGCCGTTGATAATCGGCCCGGTCGACTTTTGTATCTGGCAGAGAATTTCAACCTGCTTGATCACATACCAAGGAGCATAGGGATCGCGGTTGGGTGAATAGAAATTCTCCACCAAACAGATATCGCCCGGGTTGACGCCTGCGGCCACTTGGGTCATATAGGCATCCATAAAACAATTGAATACCCCGGCTACAGGATCCACCTCATAAAGCCATGGGGCGAAACACATACTGGTTGTTGCGGCGTACGGTTTGCGGTATACCGGTCTGGACACGCCCAGATGCGAACCGACATTGTAGTTTCTGCCGTAAAGCGGCCCTTGGACGCGGATACCTTGAACCCCGGAATCATATTGTCTCTGCGCTCTTGCCTGTTTGCAGTTGTCAAAATGACCGACCACAATTGCCGCCATATCCTCGACATTCGTCATGGTAATGGCCGGAAATTTGGCTTCGGCTTTCGGCGGCGGTTCAATCACTTTAACTTCCGGCAACGGACAATTTTCAAACACATCGTAGGGCAGGTCCAGAAGAATCTCGCCGGAAAGCGGAGTGTCTTTGGTAAATTCCCTTACCGTTTCATCGCGGATAATCTGCAATCTGCCATTGCCGGTAAAGACGCCAATTCTGGTGCATTCCAGCTCCATGAGTTCGCAAATAGCGACGAACTCCGGCACTTTCTCCGGAATAATCACGAAAGCGAATCTTTCCTGGCTTTCTCCGATTGCCAAAACCTTGTCGGGTAAACCAGCGCACTTGAGCGGCGGTAAAGCGAAATTGAGAAGTAAACCGCCAGCATAACTTATACCCCAGGGCAAAGTTTTTGGCTGGCCCATCTCACCGAAAGCGGAAATGAAACCGCCAGCGCCGAAATCATTGCGCGCCCGTGCACAGCCACTATCGCGGATCATGAAGGTCGCTTGCATCATTTTTTGTTGGGTGAATGGGTCTCCGAGTTGAACATGATCGGCAGCCGCGCTCTCCGTAACCCCGCTTAAAGCACCTGATGCCACGGTGCCGCCATGATAACCGTCATTACCCGATTTATTGCCCACAATCCAAGCTTCATCGCCGGGTTGCGGCAAGCCTTTCAGAGCTACCTCCTTTGTGGTGATACCCAATGTTCCGCCGAAAGCGAAAGGTTTTACTCCGAAAGCCGGATGACTGTACATTCTAGCCAGATTCATGGAAATGCCGGTGGTGTTTCCGGCTTTGGCTACGGCTGCGACAGTTTCGCGCGCCACCTGGGCTTCAGAAAAAACATGTCTTTCCAGAACGGGATAAACCCTGCGGACAAACTCGCCGACCGTGGTCATTTCCAGATGAGCAATCGGCTTGGCCCCGAGGCCGGTCATATAAATATCCCGATCATGACCTACGGTTTTGGTAATCTGCCCGCCGAAGGTAAACTTCCGCGACGGACTATTATGAGTCTCACCGCCAAAAACCAGGACATATTCATCATAGAAATCCCAGACCCCCGCATTATCCGTAAAAGCCGAGAGAACATTGGGGTTGTTAATTTCCGCGGTTGTTTGCCGCAATTTTTTCAGGAGCTGGCCCAGAGCCTGCCACCAGGTGTGGCTGCAATGGTCGCACCACAGAATGGCGTAAACATCAAGCATTAAATCAGTGACGAAAGGAAGGTTTTGCGCCGCCTGGTCGTTACGAATTTTTTGCATCTGCGCCAAACTTAAAGACAAATTCAACTCCTGGCTTAATAACGCCAGTTGGTCGTCGCTCATATCCATGAGGTTATAAGTCTCCATGGGCACGCGCTCGCCAACGGGCTTAAGCGTCTCAAGCCTCGGCTCTTCGGTGAAGCAAATCTCCACATTGGGGTTAACGGTTATGCCCTCAAAAGCGTTTCCATAATAGCGAATACTGACTTTCAAGGCTTCCACGTTAATGCCGAGCTTCTTACAGGCGGCGCCGATGGTTTTGCTTTGAGGGTCGATAATTGCCGGCTTGTACATAACTTCGTGAAAATCTCCATCCGGCAATTCATTGACGATCATTTCCACCTCGTCGTCATGAAGCACCGGATACAGCAACGACAATTTCTCAACCTCGCTTGGCGGCAGTTCAAAGTTATAAATAATAAACACGCCCGCCTCGCCTTTCCTCGGTTGCTTTGGCGCAACCGCAACTCTAATAATTTGGTTCATCGTCTTCCTTCTTTCTTAAATATACTTGCCTGTGAATCCGGGAATCTCTCCGGTGAATTTCTTCTCGGCAGTCATCTGCCAATCGCCTGATACATCTTGCAACCTGATATGTCCGCTAACCACCAAGTTGAGGATGTAGCTTTGCCAAGCCCGTTCCTTTTCATTCACACGCCCAGCCAGTGTTTCCGGCGTATCATCCGGCCGGATTAAAACCGGCAGCTGAAAAATTATCGGCCCATGGTCATATCTTTCATCCACGAAATGCATGGTTACCGCGCTTTGGGTTATCCCCCCTTCGCGATAAGCCCGCATAACCGCTTCATGAACATGATGACCATACATGCCCGGACCCCCGAATTCTGGTAATGGTCCGGGGTGAATATTAATTGTTCGGGTCGGATTTAATCCATGAACAAGTTTTAACCAACCGGAAAGCATCACATAATCAGCTCCGGATATTTCCACATAACGACCATAGTTGCCGGTTGTAAAGGGCCCTGGCCAATGGTAAGACGGAATTCTTAACTTTTCCGCTTTTTGCCGGACCCCGCCTTCCGCATGGTTTGAAACAACGCCGACAATTTCGGCATCAAGAACGGGCGGGATTGTTCTGGTAAATTCTTCCAATTCCTGAAATCCAGAACCACCGCCGTTTTTAGTGCCTGAAGCAAAAACCAAAATTTTCGGCCTGACTGAACAATTCCTTTCCATTTACAATCTCCCTTCGGTTTCGTGTGATTTATATCCAAATATGTTATTTCCCTTTGTCAACGAACAAAAAAAACTAACCCCCTTTACCCCGTGAAACATTACTGTGTTTCATTGGGGTTTTCCTCCTTGGGTTAGTTGTCTTTATGCTTTAAATTTACCTAATTTTTCCCTAAAAGTCAACCGACAAAATGCGTCTTCTTGATTATCAAATACTGTGTTATAATATAAACATAAATCATTAACCTCATTTGACATTTGGTTTTTGTCCCGCCTGCAATGCGAGCTTGCGAGCGGGCAGGCATTTGCCATTTATAAAAATATGTCTTTATATCGCAACCTTTTAAAACAAGCTCTTTCCCTTACCTGGCGCCATAAGTATTTATGGTTCTTCGGCTTATTCGCCACTTTACTCGGCGGCAGCGGAGAATACCAGATTCTTGCGCGGGGAATAGGCGGCGACACGGCCCAGAATTTTTTCCCTAGTTTTTCCTGGATAAAAGAGACTGGAATTTTTAGCCAAAACGGACTGGCTAATATGGGCGTACTTCTTAAAAATGACCCGTTTTCGGCGATTACCTTGATTATAGCAAGTTTAATTATTCTGGCTCTCGCGATTTTTTTGGTCTGGCTGGTAATCATTTCGCAAACCGCTTTAGTAAATAATTCCGCAGAAATTATCAGCGGCAAAAAAGGGCTGCCGGCCGGAATTAAAAGAGGAGTGGCGGCCGGGACAAAATACTTTTGGCCGGTCTTGGGCTTAAATATTATTGAAAAAGCCGCCGTCTGCCTGGCCTTCTTTTTAATCAGTCTGCCGATTGTTTTCTGGACAACGGGAATAAACTCAACCGCCGCCGCTTCCTTATATCTAATTCTGTTTATAATTCTCATTCCGCTGGCCATTATCTTTTCTTTTATAATCAAGTACACTCTCTGTTATGTTGTTATAAGAGGCAGCCGTCTCGGAAGCGCCATAAAAGAGGGCTGGCAATTATTTACTAAAAACTGGCTCGTAAGCGTGGAAATGGCTTTTATTTTATTCTTTATCAACTTCCTGGCGGGGCTGGCCATAATTTTAATCGTCTTAATTTTAATCGCGCCTTTCTTATTCCTGGCTCTTATATTTTACAAAATCCTGTCTCTTATCGGTTTTTGGCTCATAATTATGATTGCCCTGATAGTTCTCCTTACTATTATTATCAGCGGCGGCGCGGCTCTAACAACTTTTCAGACGGCTTCCTGGACCGGTCTTTTTATAGAATTAATTAACCGCGGCGGAACCAGCAAGATTGAAAGGATCGTTGAGGAATGGAGAAAATAACACAAAGAATTTATCATACATTATCATCTACAAATAGAGAGGGCCAAAAGCCTTCTTTATTTATTTCCTATATTTTGTTATGATTTAGTTATAATAATAAAGAAAGTCTATGGCTAATAACGCCCAATCAATTGAAGATTTAATCACGCCGCCGGAAGAGGCCGAAGACGAAAGCGCTCAGGCCAAGTTTTCCAAAAAACAGGGAGAAATAAAAACGAAAGAAGCGGAAAGAGCCGTGGAAAAAGAAGCGGCTCGTTTGGGTTTGCCTTATATTAATTTATACGGCTTTCCCATCGGCCCGGAAGCGCTTTCCCTTATAGAAGAGGGGGAAGCCCGCCGTTTAAAAACCATCTGCTTCCACTATGACGGAATAAATATCCGCCTGGGAACGGAAGAGGCGGGAACGGAAGTTCGGGAACTTTTAGAAAATTTAAATAAAAAATACCACACGGAAGGAAAAATTTATTTGATTTCTTCTTATAGTTTAGACCATGCCTTGAAACTCTATAAATCCGTTCCCAAAGTCCGCCCGCAGGTTAAGGGGATAGAAATCAGCGAGGAAGATTTAGATAAATACAGCGAAGAATTTTCCTCTTTCCGGCAGTTGCAGGAAAAAATCAACGGCGCCCAGGTAAGCGATATCATTACGATCATAACCGCCGCCGCGGTTAAATCAAATTCTTCCGATATCCATATAGAAGCCGAGGAAAAGGAAATAAAAATCCGTTTCCGGATTGACGGCGTCCTGCACGATATCGCGATTATCGACCGAAATCTCTGGCAGAAAATTATTTCCCGCCTGAAAATCCTGTCCGGGGTAAAAATTAATGTGAGCGACAAACCGCAGGACGGCCGGATTTCCATTTACACCAAAAAGGAAAGGATAGATATCAGGGCTTCATTTCTACCGACTAATTACGGCGAGAGCGTGGTTATGCGTCTGCTTCGTTCCGGCATGGTGGGGCTGGCTTTTGAAGATTTAGGCATAAAAGACAGAGCTTTTAACCAGTTAAAAAAAGAGGTGGAGCGGCCGAACGGCATGATTGTCACGACTGGGCCGACCGGGTCAGGCAAAACCACCACCCTTTACGCTATTTTAAAAAAATTAAACAAGCCGGAAACTAAGATTATCACAGTTGAAGATCCGATTGAATACCAGCTTGAAGGGGTGAACCAATCGCAGGTAAATAAAAACTATACTTTTGCCAAAGCCCTGCGCTCAATTGTCCGCCAGGACCCGGACGTGATTATGGTCGGAGAAATCCGCGATTTAGAAACCGCCGAAATCGCCATTCAGGCGGCTTTAACCGGCCATCTGGTTTTGTCCACTATCCACACCAATGACGCCGCCGGCGCTATTCCCCGCTTCCTGTCTATGGGATCTAAGCCGTTCCTTCTGGCTCCGGCCATTAACGCCTTAATTGGCCAACGTCTGGTAAGGCGGCTTTGCCAGAAATGTAAGCAGCCAGCAAAAATTGACGGAGAAACTTTAAAAAGAGTAAAAGAAATTCTGGAGAAACTGCCAACGGAATACAAAAAGGAAGTTGATTTTAATAATCTGAAATTTTATAAAAGCGCGGGCTGTCCGGCCTGCCAGGAAATCGGCTATAAAGGCCAAATCGGAATTTATGAAATTTTAGTTATGAATAAAGAAATAGAAAAGCTCATTTTAGCCGGGCAAATAAGCGAATATGATATCCGGGAAATCGCGGTTAAAAATGGCATGGTGGTTATGGTCCAGGACGGGATTTTGAAAGCGTTAGAAGGAATTACCAGCGTTGAAGAAGTCTTCCGGGTCGCCGAAGAGAAGTGATTTATTTACTTATATTTATTGCTCCCCTCCTCTTTGAGGAGGGGTCGGGGGTGGTGATTTAAAATTATCATAACCTCCCCTATCCCCTCCTTACTTAAGGAGGGGAACTCTTTAAACATTAACCACATTCACATGATAAATAAAAAATTCATTGAGAAATTAAAAAAGGATTACGACGAGCAGGCGAGCCAGCGCCGGCAGATTATCAGTCTGGCTAATATCGCCCTGCACGATTCCAAAAGAGTGATTTTTTCTCTGCACCGGGGAGATCTTAAAAAAGCGGAAGAAAATTTAAAGGAAATAGAAAAAATTTTCCAAAAATTAGAAAAAAATTTCGGTTGGAAAAGAATTAACGAGGAGGGGTCATACCGGGCCGGAGCGGAAGAATACGCCGAAGCAAAAATGTTTTATTTTTTAATTAAAGGCAAAAAAATTGATACAATCAAAGAAGTAAATTTAAGTTTTGAAAGTTATTTAGGCGGAATCTGCGACACGACCGGCGAATTAGTCCGCTATGCCATTAATCAGGCGGCCGCCGGAAAATTTTCTGAAGTGGAAAAAATAAAAAATACCCTGAATGAAATTATGGACCAATTGATAATCTTTGATATGACCGGATATTTACGGACAAAATACGACCAGGCCAAAGGAAATTTAAGAAAAATTGAACAGATTAATTATGAGGTAAAAATGAGAAAATGAAGCTCCGCAATCTTACGCACGCGGCATCTCTTTGTTCCGGCGGATCCCGCCCTGGCGGGACGAAGCAGAAAATTTTAGCATCCACCCCGCATGCTTGCGCACAGGTCTTCTGCGAAGGCGGATAAATCTCATCTATAGATAGACACAAGAAAAACCAAATGTGGAAACGTGATTATTCGCGCCTTTACATTTGGTTTTTTCTGTATTTGCGTTATAATTAAAGTATGAACCCAGGAAAATTCGTAAAAATTTTAAGCTTAACCGCGGTTTTATTGACCGTTTTGTTTTTAATTTTGGTTTTTTATTCGGAAATACGGAAATCGGAAACGCAAAAAATTAATAACTCGCCCCTGACTATTCCCCAACAGGAAAAAGAAGAAAAAACTTCCGTTTTGAATTTTCTCTTTTTCGGCGACTTGATGCTTGACCGGCACGTCGGAGAAAAAATAAAGCAAAACGGCGTTGACTGGCTTTTTGCTAAATTAGCCGGCGAAAAAAATAAATTCTTTCAAGGGTTTGATATTGTAACCGCTAACCTGGAAGGAGCGGTGGCGGATGGGGGCGCGCATTATAACCCGGCTATGGCTTATGATTTTTCTTTTTCTCCGGAAATAATTTCCGAGCTAAAAAAATATAATTTCAATTTCTTTAATTTAGCTAATAACCATTTTGCCGACCAGGGCGAGCGTGGTATAATGGAAACGAGAAATAACCTGGATAATCTGGGTTTTTATTATAGCGGCTGCCAGGATAGGCAAACCGGCGATTGCAGCGCAAAAACAATAGAAATTTACCCCATTAGAAATGATGAAATTTCTGATAGGGTCGTCGGGAAAAAAATCGGTTTGGCCGGATTCAGCATGGTTTACGGGAAACTGGATAACAAAAAGATGGGGGAAATAATAAAAGAACTTACCGAAACAACAGACCTGGTTATCGTTAATGTTCACTGGGGAACAGAATACGAGCATCAGTTTGGCAAAATTCAACAGGAGACGGCGCGTAATTTAATTGACGCTGGCGCCGATATAATAATCGGCCATCACCCGCATGTCGTTCAGGGTCTTGAAATTTACAAGAATAAACCAATTTTTTATTCTTTGGGTAATTTCATTTTTGACCAATACTTTTCGGCTGACACGCAGGAAGGGCTGGCGGTCGGTATAAATATCGCGGACGAAAAATCAGAGTTTTATCTCTTCCCCCTAAAATCAAAATTAAGCCAGCCGGCGTTAATGGAAGGAACGGAAAAAGAAAAATTTTTTGATAATTTAGTTAAATGGTCAAGTTTTGAAGAAAATTACAGGCAGCAAGTCAGACAAGGAAAACTTGTTATTGAGAAATAACTTTTTAGAATTATCTACGGCCCGTCTCGCGTTACGCGTTATGCCCGCCCGCCATCGCAAGCATGAGCTTGCTCAGGCGTTGCGGGCGGGCGTTATGCGTTATGCGTTTTGATTTATGAGTAAAAATTATTTCCATGCTATCGCCACTTTAGCCGGCACCATTATCGGGGTCGGGATGTTTTCTATTCCGTTCGTCATTAACAAGTCCGGCATTATCCTGCTTTTTATTTATCTTCCTCTCTTGGGCGTAGTCCAATATTTCTTGCATAAAATCTACGCCGAAATTATTTTATCAACCAAGGAAAAACACCGGTTGCCCGGTTACGCGGAAAAATATATTAGCCGGCGGGGGAAAATTTTTTCTCTTCTGATCGGCCTAATCGGCGACTACGGGGCAATCCTGGCTTATATTATTGTTGGCGGAATTTTTCTTTATGAATTGTTAAATCCGATTTTCGGCGGAAATATTTTTATTTATTCCGTAATCTTATTCTTGCTCCAGGCCGCCATCGTCTTTTCCGGAATTAAATTAATCGCCTCCGTAGAACTGATTATGTCCGGCTTATTAATTTTTATGGTCGGGCTGCTGGCTTGGCACGGCTGGGGTTATATTGATTTTAATAACTATCACCTTGTTTCCTGGCCCAATATTTTCCTGCCCTACGGCCCGATTTTCTTTGCCGTAAGCGGCAGCGCCGCCATCCCTTCAGTCTGCAAACTTCTGGCGCAAAAAAGAGAAAATATTAAAAGCGCGATTGCCTGGGGAACTTTTATTCCCATAATCATGATGCTTGTTTTTATTTTTGTAATTGTCGGCATTACCGGAAATAATACTTCGCCGGACACCTTAGTCGGCTTGCGCGCGGTTTTATCTGACGGCGTTATCGTCTTTGCTCTGATTTTAGGGCTACTCGCCATCATCACCTCTTTTTTGGTTATCGCCCAGTCTATTCGGGAAATTTTCTGGTGGGATTTTAAGATTAACAAAAATATTGCCTGGGCCCTGGCCTGTTTTGTCCCCTTTATCCTTTACCTTTTAGGCCTACGCGACCTGACAAAAATAGTAAGTCTCTCCGGCGCTTTTACCGGCGGTCTTATCGGGCTTCTCTATCTTTGGCTCCTGGTAGAAGTTAAAAAGAAAAGAGAGCAGCCGTCTATAATAAAAAATAAAATAAACAAGCCAATAATATTTTTCTTATCTTTATTATTTATCCTCGGTTTGATTTACGAAGTTTATTATTTTTTCACCAATTAAAACTATGCTCATCGCCATTATCGCCGATATCCACGATAATTTAGTTAATTTAAATAAATTCCTGGACTGGAGCAAGAAAAATAAAGTTAAAAAAATTATCTGCGCGGGCGACCTGACCAATAGCGAAACCCTTAACGTTTTAGGAAAAAAATTTAAAAATTCCCTTTACCTGGTGAAGGGCAATATTGAGTTATACGGAGAAAAAGAATTAAAAAAATTTAAGAACATTAATTATTTCGGCAAAACCGGCCGGTTTAAATTAGACGGCAAGATTGCCGGGCTCTGCCACGAAGCCCACTTTATTGATAAAGTTCTCCACGCCGGCCACTGCGATATAATTTTTTACGGCCATAGCCACAAGCCCTCTTTAGAAGAAATTGACGAAGTTAAACTAGTTAATCCCGGGGAATTAGGCGGAATGTGGGGAAAAGCCACTTTCGCCACTTGGAATACGGCTAACAACAAATTAGAATTAAAACTGCTGGAAACACTCTAATATACAAATAACTCCAAAAAGAAAATTAAATAGTGAATTGCTATGAATAACGAAATAAAGAATATCGCCATAGACGCTGCCAGAAAAGCCGGAAAAGTACTTTTGCGCGAATATGATAATTTTGACCGGACTAAGATAAAATTAAAATCCCGCCACGAAATTGTAACCAAAGCGGATCTGGACGCGGAAAAAATTATAATCAAAGAAATAAAAAAACATTTCCCCGCCCACCAGATATTGTCCGAAGAGGCCGGACAAACAGAGAACGAGTCAGATTATCTCTGGGTAGTTGACCCTTTAGACGGCACAACTAATTTTTCTATGCATAACCCCCTTTGGTCAGTCTCTATCGCCTTATCTTTTAAAAAAGAAATTATTTTAGGTGCAGTTTTCATTCCGACTTTGGGCGAATTATATTGGGCGGAAAAAGGAAAAGGCGCTTATCTAAATAACCAGAAAATTAAAGTTTCAAAAATTTTCTCCGACAGAGTTTTAAATACTTTCTGCCATGGACGCGCGCCAAAAGCTATAAAAAAAGCCATTGCCTATTATACTAAACAAAAATTAAGCGGCTTAGATTGCCGCCAACTGGGCAGCGCCGCTATAGAATTGGCTTATGTCGCTTGCGGCCGGGTGGAATCAATCGTTATTCCCGGCACTCACTCTTGGGATGTGGCCGCCGGTTCATTGCTCGTTCAAGAAGCCGGCGGGAAAGTAACGGATTTTTCCGGGAGGAAGTGGAATTTAGAAAATAAAAACATAGCGGCCAGCAATGGCCAGGTCCATAAAAATATTTTAAATGTCCTGAAAAAAATATGAATTCGGAATCACTAAATAAAAATCAGAAAAAAGAATTGCTGGAAATCGCCAAAAAGACCGTGGAAAGTTATGTCCGAGAAGGAAAAATTCCGGAATTTAAAATTAAAGACGAAAGGTTAAAAAGGAAGGAAAGCGCTTTTGTCACCCTACATAGAGATGGACAGCTGCGCGGCTGCATTGGCCAGATTATTCCGACTGATAAACCTCTTTGGGAAGTAGTGCGAGATATGGCCATAGCGGCAGCTAGCGAGGATTACAGATTTAACTCGATAGCCGAAAGTGAATTAGATAAATTAGATTATGAAATAAGCGTTTTATCGGTTCCGGAAGAAATAGATAATTGGCAAAATATTAAACTTGGTGAACACGGAGTAATCGTGGAAAAAGGCAAGCGAAGTGGCGTCTTCCTGCCTCAAGTTGCTACCGAAACCGGCTGGAACTTAGAAGAATTTTTGTCCCAGTTATGCTCGCAAAAAGCCGGTCTGCCATCTGATTGCTATAAAAAGACGGGAGATGTTAAATTAAAAGTCTTTACGGCCCAAGTATTTAGCGAGAAAGATATTAAATAAATTTATATTACTTTCTTTTACTACCATTGACAATCGTTTAAAGGTATGATACGGTGCTAAATCAGTTATTTGACAGAAAAGAAAAATAAGTTAAAATTGAAATAGAAATAGCGGTTTCCTTGTTTTATGGTTTTATGGTTGGAAACCGCGTTCCCCAGACATCTCCTGGTAAGGAGGATTGATATGGTTCGAGGGCCCTAAACACTAGAGATGAAAAACGCCAAAAATCCGGCTTGAGTCATTAGAACTGCGAGGGGAAATATCCGAGCAGCGAAAATGGTCCAACCGATATTAGGCCCAACGCCCAATCAAGGAGGCGGCATGACCACCATTCGGTCTGCCACAATCGCCTGCCACCGCAGCGGCATGACCCGCTGTAGGGACAGAAACTGAACGTTTGAACGTTTCACAATCCCCATGCGGAACTTGATCTATAGCACCAAATTGGTGGCGCTTGGGAAACCTCGTGCAAAAAATAGGCGAGAAAAACCGCGTGGTTAGTAGTAAACATAACACAACAAACCGTCCCTTGTGGGACAAAAGCTTACTGCGCCAGCGTCCGGATAAAAAAGCGCCTGAAAGAGGCTCTTGCCAATCACGGGGAAAAATTTTACCATTTTTGCGGTAAAAAGTTTACCGCGTAAAGGCAATCCCCAAATCGGCGAACAAAAAACCAAAGTCCAAGCAAGCGCAGCGGAGTTCTTTCATTCCCCACGCCAGCCCAGTTTCGGGGAATCGCGCGGATCAACACACACGACGATATTCCCCGCCGCCCATCGGCCATTTCCCGGTCTTTATCCGAAAGCAAATCCTGATGATCGGGAACCGGACATGGGAACACTGGTCTTGTGTTTCCTCTGATATCTCCTTTCTATAACCGAGGAATAGGGGAGGAAAAATCTTCGAGATATAAAAGAGGGTGATAGACTGCAATAGCAGCCGTCACCCTCTCTTTTTTTATTAAAAACCCCCTTGCCCCTGCCTGCGCAGGCAGGGGCAAGGGGGATTAAAATAATTTGACACAATAAATTAAGGTGATAATATATTGAAATCGACCATTTTTAAATCTTAATCACCTTATAGCGAGGGGAAAAAATGTCTGATAACGCGAGAGTTGCCGTAAAAAACGGCGATGTCGAAAAAACCCTTAGAACACTTGAAAAAAGATTAAGAAAAAGTGGGCTTTGGGAATATGACCCGGACAGAAGGCCTTATTCCGGCGGGAAAAAAGTCCGGAAACGGGGCAAGAAAAAAGCACCATAAAGGGGCGATGAAAAAATATTCGTTGCCCCTCTTTTTTTATTAAAAATTTTTTCCTAATCCACCTTTAATAGAAAAAACAAAAACCCCTTTTAAGGGGAAAAAATTGTTTTTTTTGTTTTCTTGCTTTATTGCTTTATTATTTTCGCCAAATACTGCCCCGTATAACTTTTCTTAAACTTAGCTACTTCCCTTGGCGTGCCGGCCGCCACGATTTCACCGCCGGCTTCCCCGCCTTCCGGGCCTAAATCAATAATCCAGTCCACGGATTTTATCACGTCTAAATTATGTTCAATGATTAAAACCGTATTGCCTTTATCAGCTAACTGGCCTAGAACCTGAAGCAGTCTTTTTATGTCGTCAAAATGCAGACCCGTAGTCGGCTCGTCCAGAATATATAAAGTCCTTCCGGTCGCCCGGCGGGATAATTCTGTCGCTAATTTTACTCTTTGCGCTTCGCCGCCGGATAAAGTCGTGGCGCTCTGGCCAAGCTTTATATAGCTCAAACCCACTTCGTTTAAAGTCACGAGTTTCTGATAAATTGCCGGAATATTCTTAAAAAAATTCATCCCTTCCTCCACGGTCATATTAAGGACATCGGAAATGGTTTTATCCTTATAATAAATTTCCAGCGCCTCCTTATTATACCTTTCCCCGTGGCAGACTTCGCACTCCACGTAAACGTCAGGCAGAAACTGCATTTCAATTTTTACCATACCATCCCCGCCGCAGGCCTCGCACCGACCGCCAACCACGTTAAAAGAAAATCGTCCCGCTTTATAGCCCCTGATTTTCGCTTCAGGCAAGGAAGCAAACAAATCCCTGATCGGGGTAAAGGCGCCGGTGTAAGTAGCGGGGTTAGAGCGGGGTGTGCGGCCGATCGGCGACTGGTCAATATTTATCACTTTATCGATATATTGCCAGCCCTCAATTTTTTTGTGTTGACCCGGTTCGGCCTTGGCCCGGTAAAATTTTTGGTTTAAAGCCCGGGCTAAAATATCATCCATCAAAGTGGACTTGCCGGATCCGGACACGCCGGTAATCGCCACGAATTTCCCCAAAGGAATGGCCACGTCAATATTTTTTAGATTATGTTCAGTCGCGCCGAATATCGTTAAATTTTTCCCATTGCCCGCGCGATATTTTGCCGGCAGCGGAATTGACTTCTTGCCCGCTAAATATTGACCGGTTAAAGAAGAGGCAGACGCTTTTATCTCTTTCGGGCTGCCCTGGGCGATAATTTTTCCGCCATGTTCTCCCGCACCCGGGCCGACGTCAACGATATGGTCAGCCGCGAGCATCGTCATCTCGTCATGCTCAACCACAATCACCGTATTACCTAAATCCCGCAATTTTTTCAAGGTATTGATAAGCTTGTCATTATCCCGCTGGTGCAGGCCGATAGAGGGCTCGTCTAAAATATATAAAACTCCGACTAAGGCCGAACCAATCTGGGTCGCCAGCCGGATACGTTGGGATTCGCCGCCGGATAAAGTAATCGCCCCACGGTCTAAAGTAAGATAATCCAAGCCGACGTTGGAAAGAAAATCAAGCCGGGCGCAAATTTCTTTTATAATCTGCGAGGAAATTTTTTTATCCCGGGCGGATAAATTTTTAGATCTTTCCAGCCCCTGGAAAAAATTTTTGGCTTCGTTTATCGCTTTGGTAGAAACATCGTGAATTGACTGGTCGTCAATTTTAACCGCCAGCATTTCCGGCTTTAATCTTTTTCCTCCGCAGGCCGGGCAGACTAAAACCCGCATATATTGCTCAATTTCTCTCCGGATATAATCTGACTCCGTCTGCTTATACCGCCTTTCGAGGTTTGGAATAACGCCCTCAAAATCAGTCGTCATCTCGCCGGTAAACCGGTCGCTTGAATATTCCACATTATAATTTTTATCGCCGGAACCATAAAGGACGATATCTAACTGCTTTTTGGTTAAATTTTTTACGGGCGTGTTTAAATCAAAGCCGTGCTTGGCCGCGACCGTGCCTAAAATTCTCATCATCCAGGTTTGCCCCGAAGCGGTGTTGTGCGCCCAGGGCCTGATCGCGCCTTGGGCAATGGTTAAGTTATAATTTATAACAAGCTGCGGGTCAATTTCCAGTTTAGTCCCGAGTCCAGAGCAATCCGGGCAGGCGCCGTGAGGCGAGTTAAAAGAAAAACTTCTCGGCTCCAGTTCCGGCAGACTGATGCCGCAGTCCGGGCAGGCGAAAAGTTCGGAATAAGTAATTTCTTTCCCCTCTCTCCCGGATTTCACCTCGCCGCCTGCTACGAAGGTATTTCTGGCAGGGGGTGAGGTGTGAGTGGCGGGGGCTATAGTCACTAAACCGTTAGCCAGGTCAAGAGCTTTTTCCAAACTTTCTGACAACCGAGCCATATCTTCTTTGTCCTTGCTGACCGTAAGTCGGTCAATCACAATTTCTACCGTATGCTTTTTCTTTTTATCCACGATCATATCTTCTATTTCTTCCAAAGGGAAAACCGCGCCGTCAAACCTTACGCGGCTAAAACCGGCTTTAACGATTCTTTCCACAATATTTTTATGCTCCCCCTTCCGGTCTTTAACAATCGGAGCCAGAATTATTATTTCCTCTCCTAAATAAGTTTTTCCTACCTGGTCAAAAATTTCGTCTAAAGAATGTTGTTTTATCTTTCGGCCGCATTTCGGGCAATGCGGTACGCCAATGCGGGCGAAAAGCAGGCGCAGATAATCATAAATTTCCGTAATGGTGCCGACGGTGGAACGGGGATTGTGGGAAGTGGATTTCTGGTCAATGGAAATTGCCGGCGACAGGCCCTCAATTGAATCCACGTCCGGCTTATCCATTAAACCAATAAACTGCCGGGCGTAAGCGGAAAGAGATTCAACATACCGGCGTTGGCCCTCGGCGTAAATCGTATCAAAAGCCAGACTTGATTTGCCCGAGCCGGACAAACCGGTAATGACCACAAATTTATTGCGGGGAATTTCCAAGCTGATGTTTTTTAAGTTGTGGACGCGAGCGCCCTTAATCTTAATTTTTCCTTCTAGACCCCCATTAGAGTTTTTTGGCATATTTTAAAAAATAAAAACAGAAATGAAATTTATTAATTTCATCTCTACATTTTTTATTTAATTCGGATGTGCGGTCCCGCTAAGCGGGATAGTGCCGCTTTTTCGCGAAGCGAAAAATAACTATATAACAGCCACTATTATACACTAAATAAATAAACAGGGCAAGAGTAAAGGGTCTAAAAATAAAAAAACAGCCATTTCCCTTAAAAAATAAGCCGTTTTTAACGTTCTTTATTCTAAATTCTTAATTCATAAATCTTAATTATCTATTACCGTTCCCTTAAAATTTTTGCCATCTAAACATTTTTTCAGATTATCTATTTTCTTTCCATTCATAATTATTACTTCTAACCCAAGACTTTCGGCCAGCCGCGAAGCGACCGGATCAAACGGGGCATGTAACCCCGGTTTCCATTTATCCCCGATTAATTTTTTAAAACCTTGCCAGTCTATTTCTTTAATCGGTTTGGCAGTTTTATACTTTTTCGGGTCAGCCGTATAAACATAATCAATATTTGATAAATTAATAATAGTTTTAATTTTATTCTCCCGAGCCATAACCGTTGCCACATAATCCGTGGACCAGCCCGGTTTCCAGCCGCTGCCAATAATTATTTTACTTTGGCTAGATAAGGAAGCGGTCGGATCAGTAATAATTTCCGGGAAAGCGATCGGCCCGAAAATAGTTTTTAATAAACGGGCATTAAGCCGGCCGGAATAAATTCCCAGCCAGTCTAAATCAGTCTGGCTTACTTTAGCGGCCTGGCGCGCGGCTTCATTGTATTTCCGGCAGGTAGCGCCTCCGCCCACGATAATAAAAAACTTTCTGCCTTTGTAAATTTCTTCCAAAATTAAACTCCGGAACCCTTTTAAAAATTTCCAGTCAATCCCTTCCGGCCGAACCACTAAAGACCCACCCAACGAAATAATATAAGTATTTTTTCTAAGCATAGGGGTAATACCGGTTATTAAATGAGTAGTATTAAAGTAGATATTAGTTAAAAGTTTATAAAGTAAAAAGTTATAAAGTTTTTGAAATACTATAAAATAGGCGACTTTATAACTTTATAAACTTTTTACTCCTCAACTTCGCTCGCCTTAACTTCGGACATTATTTGTCTCC
>JAQTSG010000013.1 GCA_028711415.1 Patescibacteria group bacterium
GGGATAATAAATAAGGTACTGGCCGGAATGATTGGTGACTTAAATGAAAAGGTTAATGAAATTTTGGAATTTTACAACAGCCATTTTCCTCAGTACGGGCCGATAAACCAGATATTGCTTTGCGGCGGCGGGGCCAATATCAAGGGCATAGATAAAATAATAAGCAAATGTTCTTGCATAAATGTAGCTCGGGGGGACTCTTTGGTTAATTTAGGGGAAGCTAAAGATAAGTTTCAGGGACTTCTTTCGGAAACTTACAACCTGGATGTGGCTCTTCCTAATAATAAAAAAAATAAATCCGGAAGCGATTTGTCTATTACGCAGGATTCAAGTTTGACTTTCGCCACGGCCATCGGCTTAGCTCTGCGGGGCATATTTGTTGACAAACTATAATACCTTACGAATTAAGATCCTACGAATTACGAATACCTTATCACCGCCATGGCGGGATCCCGCCCACATAAATAATAATAAAGTGGCGGGACGAATTTACGAATTTTAGTAAAACAAGTTTATCCGGTATTCGTACATTCGTACTAATTTGTAATTCGTAGTAATTACAATCCGGCGAACGAAATTATCTTCTTAATTTAATTTCAGTTAAATAAATCACGGGATGTAAGTTTTTAGAATATGTTAAATCTCAACCTGTTTTCCCAGGAACTAAAACAGGAAATAAAATTAAGGCATGTTTATAAGATGCTTAAGCAGGCTGATTATATTTTAATTATAATTACGATTTTTGTGGCGGTCGTAATCCTGGTGGCGAAAATAATTTTGCAGAATGACTTTAATAAAATAACGGAGCAGACAACTTTAATTACTAAGGACAGCCAGGGGCAAAACTCCAAAATTAGAGAAATAAACACCCGCCTGTCTTTAGTGGAAAAAATTCAGGGGGATTTTGTCCCCTGGTCTTATCTTTTTAAAGATTTAGCCGGCTATGTTAATAATGATATTAATTTTAGTTTAATAAAAGTGAACCGGGAAAAAGGGGAAATAGAATTGAAAGGAATGGCCGGAACGCGGGAGAGCCTGCTGGCGCTTAAGGGGGGCTTGGAACAATCCGCTATTTTTTATGACTTAGATTTTCCTATGAAAAATATTTTAGAAAAAAATGACATAAATTTTGAGATAAAGGCTAAATTAAATCTGGAAAATATTAAGGAAAATTGATTCTATTAGCCGGTGGATTTAAAACTATGGGATTTTTTAGATTAGATTTAAAAAAAAGAATAACTATAAGTCTTATCGGGTTTTTCCTGTTTATTTTTGTTATCATCTATTTCGTTATTTTCCCTTCTGTTCGGGACATCAGAAATATAAAAAATGAGATTCAGGAACAGCGGCTTGAGCTTGAGAGGAAATACGTTAAGGGGCAGAGTTTAAAGAAAATGACGGAAAAGTTAAAGCGGGCCGAAGAAAAAATCCATGTCCTGGACCAGGTATTTATTAAGGAGGATGCCGGCCTGGAATTCGTTACGGCGCTTGAAGAAGCGGCCGGAAAAGATGGCGTAAACCAAAAAATAAATTTATTGTCTCTTTCTCCGGTTGAAAATGAATTTTATAAAATGGTTCCCCTCCAGGTTTCCTCCCAGGGGGGGGCGAGCCAGCAGATGAATTATCTCGTTGATTTAGAAACGCTTGATTACTATGTGAATATTAAATTATTGGAATTATCCTCCGGCTCGCGTTCGGCGCCAACCGGCGATTCCGGAAGCGCGGCTAATGTTAATTTATTCATTACAGCCGATACTTATTGGCGGGGTAGTGCCGGCAATTAGAAAACTAAGCGTATTTTTATGTTTAACTTATTAAAAATTTCTACCGGTAAAATATTTATCTATTTTTATTCTTTTATCATTATTTTCAGTTTTGTTATTTTTATCTGCGTTTCCCTGTTTTTATACAAAAATTTTTACCAGACAATAACCCAGTCCCAGGAAGTTTTGGTTTTGCGCCGGGAAGTGGCGATAGAGGATATAAATATCAATAAATTTGAAGAGATTGTGGAAAAAATAGAGAAAAAGACCGAGCTGAGGCAGGCGGGATATTTTATTAATTTCCGTTAGGTTTATATATTTGCCGATAAAAAAAGAAGGCGAGATTAGCCAGTCCCGCCTTCTTTGATTTTGTGGATATTTATAAGTTTGAAATTAATTTTTTAATATAGAATTCCAGCCAGAATTTTTTAATTTTTTTTCTCCCTTTTTCTCCGATTTTTCGTAGAATTTCCTGATGCTCCATCGCCCATTTCATCTGGCGCGTCAAGTCGCCTTCATTTCCGGCTTTAAATAAAATCCCGCCAAGCTCGTGGATTAACTCCGGAATTCCGCCTAACCGCGCGGCTATAACGGCTAACCCGGCGGAAGCGGCTTCATAAATTACGGTCGGCGAATTCTCATAACATAAGGAAGGGACAACCAGACAATCAGCGGATTCCATCAACTCTCTTACTTCATCTTTATTTTTTTGCCCTAAAAATTTAATATGTTTATTCGGTTCAGCCAGTTGCTC
Source organism: Patescibacteria group bacterium (assembly GCA_028711415.1). Classification (GTDB taxonomy): domain Bacteria; phylum Patescibacteriota; class Patescibacteriia; order Patescibacteriales; family JAQTRU01; genus JAQTRU01. The sequence continues at coordinate 2,518 of JAQTSG010000013.1, forward strand.
GGCTTTTTTTAGTTTTTCGCCGGTTCCTACTATGACTAACTCAAAGTCGCGACGATTAAAATTTTGGCAAAGAAGAGAAAGTGATTTTATCAGAAATAATATACCTTTATGTTTTTCTATCTGGCCAACATAGAGGAAGCGGAAGACCTCTGCCTTCGCCCTCCTTACCTCACCCCTGGCCCCTTTCCTAACTAGGAGGGGGAAGCTGGGAGCTGGGTTAGGTAAAATTATTTTTTTGGACTGGCTAAAAAAATTATTTTTTTCGTGGAGTTCCATCAGCCATTCTGATGGTGAAATCACTACTGCTGGCGAATTAAAAAGCAAGCGGCAAAGGCGGATGTAGATTTTAGCCGGAAAGCCGTCTAATTGCTTTTCTTTTTGGCAAAGCATTAAGCCGGAAGGATAGAGAAGCTGGATGTCATGAAGAATATGAATGTGTTTTATTTTTAGAGATTTTATAACTTTAGGGATTAAATAGCTTAAGCCCTTTAAATTATGAGTGATAACTATGTCCGGTTTTTCCTTCTTTAGGATGGATTTTATTTTTAAGTAATTGCCGAGGTCAAACATATCAATTAAGTGCCAGGGCAACCGTAAAATTTTTGGAATTTTGTTAAGATTGTAGTAGAGACCGGGGAGGTAATACGATTGCCGATTTGCGATTGCCGATTTGCGATTGCCGATTTGCGATTGCCGATTTGCGAACATTGGTTTGGTGGAAATTATAAAAACCTTGTGGCCGGCTTGAATTAGGCCTTCGGCCTGCAGTTCAACTATCCGTTCGGCCCCGCCTCTGGCAAAAGGTTTATATAAATTGTTTATAAGGCAAATTTTCATCTTGACAAAAAAATTATTATGGGCTAAGTTTAACTATTAAATTGTCCTTTTTAATGATATACCACGCGAGAAAGAGAGGCAAGAATGAAAAGGATATTCAGCTGGCTGATAGGGCTGTTAGGTCCCTTCCAAGACTCTTATATTTTAGAGAAAAAGAGTCTTTGGCAAGGCGGATTCACTCTTTTTGAAACTCAATCCATTCCTCTGTCTGATACTGCGGGAGTGAAAACTTTGGGCTGGGTAATAATAAAAATGGAGGGTAGTAGGTGGTACTTGGCCGGAAGAGTAAACAGCCATTTTCTGATAAAAGTTTTCGAAGAACTTCCTTTTATGTGTCCAGGATTTTCTAGTATTTTCATAATTTCCCATGGATGCCTAATAGAATATATAACCATGAGGAAAAATTGAAACCGGAGGGAGGAAGTAATGAAAAGTTTACGGGGAAGGATTTTCTACGGAACCGCCCTTGGCAACTCAACGGAGAGATGCGCGTTTTTTGTGCCTGCTATAAAGGGCAACAATGGAAGGGCTGTGAAAGAGATTGTTGATTTTGAACAAAACAGTCCAACTTTCGGCGCGAGAGCTACGGTCGGCGATACTGTCCGGGTGAAAAACCACCCTAAATTGGCGGAAGGAGTGGAAGTGACAATAACTGAGATAAAATTATTCTCCAGTGTCTACGTGAGTATTGTGGGCGAGGTTTCGGGAGAAGGCGAATACGGTTTTGGTTTTTCCAACCTCTCCCTCCCCAGTATTTTCTGAAAAACCTTGCCTCTCTATTCGCGAATAGGCCCTTGATTCTTAAGGGCCTATTTTTTATTTTACCCCGCGCCTTAAGAATGTTTTGCGGTAAAGGCGCGGGGTTTTATAACCTCGTTTAATCTTTTACTAATTTTCTGCCAGCTGTATTTTTCTAAAGCTAAAATTCTGGCTTCTTTTCCCATTTCTTTTCTTTTTTCCTCATCAGACAGAATTTTCTCTATTTTATTTTTTAGGTCTTCGGCATCGCCTGGCCTGCATAATAGTCCTTGTTTACCGTTGGCAAAGACCGTTCTTACCCCGGGTAAGTCCGAAGCAATAACCGGCACGCCAGAAGCCATTGCTTCCAGTAAAACCAAACCAAAAGCTTCGTTTTTATTTATGGAAGGTAAAACAAATAAATCGGCCTGCTGGTAAATTCGCGGCAATTCTTCGTCTGATACTTTGCCTAAGAAATTAACTTTATCAGCAATGCCCAGCTCTTTGGCCTGTTTCATATATTGCGATTTTAAGTCACCATCGCCGGCGATTTGGATGTTGGGTGTTGGAAGTTGGGTGTTGGAAGTTGCTTTTAAGAGTATGTCCACTCCCTTAAAATAATGAGCTTTATCCAGACCACCGACGAATAAAATATTTTTAATTTCCTTTTCTTTTTTGCTGGCAGGGAAAAATTTATCCGTGTCTACGCCATAAGGGATTTGCCTGAATTTAGCCGGGTATTTTTTATAGATGTCGGCAAGTTCGCTATTTTTTACATAATCCAAACTGGCATAAGTAATTATGTCGGCTCTTTTAAAAAGAGAGTTTCTAATTATTTTAGATGGCAAGGAAAGTATTTTGAAGAGAAAAGAAGAGCTTTCCACGCTCATAAGGAAATTAATGATAAGTTTAAATTTTTTAGGAAATATTATTTTTGTCAGCCAGACTATTTCAGCGGCACCAAAGAAGGGGTAATGGAGATAAACAATATCAAAACTCGGCAATTTAAAAAGTAATTGCGGCAAAAAAGCGCCCAGGCCCATTTTTAGCCAGGGCTTCAGTAAAATGACTTTAAAATTATACTTCCCCTCCGGACTTTGGCCGCGGTAAGGCGTAAAAACCGTTATATCATTTCCCGTTTCCGCCAGCATTTTAGAAAAGTCATGGGCGACGTTGCCAATGCCGCCCTTATATGGGGGAAAGACGCAGACGATTTGAGCAATTTTCATATGACACGAATATACGCGAATATATACCCGCCTCGCTGAAACGAGCTCAGCTCGTCGAGGCGGGCGAATAATACGAATGCCGCGAATAGCCATCCTTATTCGCGGCATTTTATGACTATTTCATATTTTTTATTTTTTTAGAGTGATTTCCCTGACTATTTTCGTTATATCCCTTTCCATTTTTTCCAGCTTTAATCTTAATCGGAAAATAAAATAAAATAAAATTACAATGGCGATGTAAATTAAAATATCAATGCCCGAGCCGGAAAATCCAAGGTTAGCTACTAACTTGTCTATCCATTTTAAGATGATAATGGCGGAGGCGGCCAAAAGCCAAAAAATAAGCCAGAAGACAAATTCATTGGCGCCGAGGAGCTTTTTCTGCTTTTGCCAGAAAAGCCGGGCGAGAAAAAAAGCGATTATTATTAAAGCGATTATTTGTTGAAGCATGTTTTCGCATAACGCATAACGCATAACGCACTTGTCCCGCCGAATCCGCCAGCTGGCGGAGAAGGGGGATAACAAGCGATATGCTTTCCGCGATTTTAATTTATTAGGCGGGCTAGAATTAGGTCTTTTACAATCTTTAAGCCGCCACTGAAACGCTGGCCGAAATTATGGTAGATAACAGTTACCGGAATTTCTTTTATTTTTAAGCCGCTGGCAAAGGCTTTAGAAATTATTTCCGTATTATGCGCCATGCCGTCCTGCTCAATTTTTATCTTTTCGGCCGCTTTTCTGGACATTGCCCGAAAGCCGTTTTGCGGGTCAGTAAGGTTAGAACCGGTAAATATTTTATTTACCAAATGAGCCAAAGGAATTATTGCGTATTTTTTAAAAGGCGGCAGGTTTGATTTTTTTCCTAAAAAACGCGAGCCGAAAACGATATCGGCTTCGCCCTTGGCGATGGGCAGAACCATGTCTTTTATTTCTTCCGCTAAAAACTGGCCGTCAGCGTCAAAATGGACAATTATGTCCGCGCCTTCCTTTAGGGCATATTGGTTGCCGGTTTCTAGCCCTGCCCCTTGGCCGCGGTTTATGAAATGGGATAAAACTTTTACGCCCTGAATTTCGGCCAGTTCTTTTGTCCTGTCAGAAGAGCCATCATCAACCACCACCACCTCACTAACTAATGGCTTTACCTTGGCTATTACTTCACTAATAGTTTCTTCCTCGTTGTAAGCTGGGATTACGCAGATTATTTTCATAGATTAAAGTAAAAAGTTATAAAGTTTATAAAGTTATAAAGTTACTTAATATACTACCTTCCAAAACTTTATGGACTTTATAACTTTATGAACTTTCAACCGGTATTTATTCTTTCGTCACTCTCATTATTTCTTCAATGGTGGTGATGCCGTTTTTCGCTTTAATAAAGCCGTCTTCCGTGGTAGTCATCATACCCTGCCTCTCCGCTTCTTTTTTCAGTTCATTGGCGTTGGCTTTTTTCAGAATAAGGTCGGAAACGGCTTCCGTAATCTCTAAAGTTTCATAAATTCCGATCCGGCCTTTATAACCGGTGTTATTGCATTTTTTGCAGCCCTTGCCGCGGTAAAAGAGAACGGATTCAAGGCCGTTTTTTGAACCGACAATGGCTTTTTCTTTTTCCAAAGTTTTTAATAGATTGCCGACGTTTAAATTTTTGTTTAATTCCTCAATTAATTTTTTATCTAAATTATAGCTTTGAATGCAGTTAGGGCAGATTTTTCTTACTAAACGTTGGGCGATGATAAGATTGGTGGTGGTGGCGATTAAAAAAGAAGGAACGCCCATATCGCTTAAACGCGGTAGAGTCGTGACCGCGTCATTAGTATGCAGGGTGGAAAGGACTAAATGACCGGTCATAGCGGCATGGACCGCGATTTCCGCGGTTTCTTCGTCCCGGATTTCTCCAACCATAATTATATCCGGGTCCTGGCGCAGGAGAGCCCGCAGGCCGGTCGCGAAAGTAAAGCCGATTTTCGGATTAATCTGCGACTGGTTCACTTTAGGCATGCGGTATTCAATCGGGTCTTCCACCGTGGAAATATTCACCTCCGGAGTATTTAAAAGATTAAGGATAGTATAAAGAGTGGTAGTTTTTCCCGAACCGGTCGGGCCGGTAACTAAAATCATGCCATGCGGCTTTTTTATGTTTCTTTTGACAAGATCTAAGCTCCTGGGCTGAAAGCCGAGCTGTTCCAGATTTAGGATTTGGGCTTTTTCGTTGAGCAGGCGCATAACGACTTTTTCTCCGTCAAAAGTCGGAATGATGGACACGCGGAAAGAAACCTTGTATTCCTCGCCGGTAATTTTAAACCGGCCGTCCTGGGGCAGGCGATGCTCATCCACTTTTAAATTGGAAAGTATTTTAATCCTCGCGATAATGCCGGCCTGCGCGTTTTTCGGCAAAATCATAACATTATGGAGAATGCCGTCAATGCGGTAGCGGACAATAATATCTTTTTCTTCCGGTTCAATGTGAATATCGGAAGCTTCCTGAAAAATAGCGTATTCCAGCAAAGTGTCAACAATTCTTACGACGGGCAGATCTTCCGCCAGTTTTTTTAAATCTTTTTCGCCCTCTTTTCCGTTTTCCGTCTTTGGCGCTCCTTTGGTAAGGTAATCAAATTCGGCCTTTAAACCCTTATGATACTGCTTCAGGTTATCCGTTATGCTCTCGGGCGTGGTTAAATAAATTTTTGGTTCCAGGCCGGTTTTTTTCTTGATAAACTCAAAAATTTCCAAATCATCGGGATTTAAAGTGGCGATTTTTATTTCCTGGCTGTCGCCGTCAAAAGCGATTAGGTCATGGGTAGTGGCAATCGGCTCCGGAATGGTAAAAAGAATATCTTTGCGGATAGTCTGGCCTTTTAAATTAACAAACGGGACCTTAAAATAGCCGGCGGCGCTTTCGTAAAGAGAGAGGGGAGTAATAACCTTTTTCTCCATTAAATAATTTTCTATCTTTTTTCCGCTCGCTTCCGCTTCCTGGGCGAATTTATCAAAGTCGCTTTCGGATAAGATATCAGTTTTAGCCAGGATGTTTTTTATTTGTTTTTGAGAAAGCATATAATTAATTAATCAATTACGAATTAACAATTTTCAATTCAATAGGTATGTAATTATTATAACATACTTTTTCAAGCAAGAACAAATTTAAAGAAGTTTAGGGACTTAGTCGCCAAAAAAAGGCGACTAAGTCCCTAGGTTCCTTTATGGAATAAAAAGCAGACCTGGGTTGTTAATCCAGGTCTGTGTGATTCCCTAAATCAGGTTTGGTGCGAATTTCCCTGAACGGTGAGTGTATCAGGCGAAATTCAGGGCCAAACCGGCCGCGATGTTGGTGAGATCCGATATCTGGCCCTTGGCCTTGAAGCTCGGGGCGGATCCTGTCCGATTTACTGCCACGAAATCCACATGATTGGCGGAGGAGTTGATCGTCGCATTTGCCGTAACTCGGTTGCCGTAGAAGGAAGCCGTATCGTTGATAGCGACGAAGATATCCCAGGTATTGTTGGTCGCAGAGAAGTCCGTAGTCCAAGCATCGGTATCATTGACGACTACGGCACCGGCAAGGTCGCTCGCGTAAGCTCTGCCCTCCCGGTCGTTCCGATAAGTGTTATCCACAAAGGAGAAAACGGCGGAGTTTACCGAGCAAGGCATGTCCGCCGAGGTCGAAACAGTCGCTCCGAGCATCGTGTTGGCATCGATTGGTTTCTTCAGCGTAGTCACCACCGAACTGGAAAGATCGGCCTGAAGCCCATTATTCATATTCGCGCCGGCCAAGGTTACGATTTTGAGTACGACCGCCACATTTTGAACCCTGGTAAAGCCGTTTACTGTCGCATCGTTTGAAACCCCTGCCGTGATCGTCGCATCCGCGTTCTGGTCCCATGTTCGGGCGGTGGAGGTGGCGACTTCTTCGGTTTTGGTAATACCGGCGTTTTCATCCGTAATCATCATGGCGTTCACATGGATGAAGGATGCCGTGTTTCCGGCGGTGATTGCGTAGGATCCATTCTCATCATTATTGATGGTCGGCGACACCGTTGCCACAGCCATCGATACCGAGAGTATCATGATGAGAAGCCCCAGCAATCCGATTGCTCCTTTTTTACTCATCTGTTTTTCTCCAGTTCTTTTCCGGAAAAAGTTTGGAGGGTTTAAATACCAATTACCGAATAGTGATGCTACTTTACTGCTACTGCCTATATCTCATAAGCGATTCTCCTTTCTTTGCTTATGAGGGTTGAAATGAGCCATCCTGTGAATAAATCAGCGTATGAGCCACAGGAAATATTGTTATTTATAATAATACTCTAAAATAAGAAAAAAAACAAGGGTTTATGGTAAAAATTGAATTAAGAATTAAGAATAATGTCTTTATATATTTAAGAGAAAAAAGCAGGCCAGGACTATTCATCCTGGCCTCTCGGGTTTGGCTAAGCCAAACTTCGCTTCGAATGTTAAGCGAAATTCTGATTTACCAAACCGGTACCGGTAGCGATTTTCATCAAAATTTCCGTATTGATGTTCGTCGCCGGCCGGGTCGTCGCTGCATCGTTATTCATCGCCGGGGAGTTTACTGTCAACATGCAGTTGTTCCCCGCGGTCCAGGTGGTATAGTCGGCATGACCGGTCGCCAGGTTGTGTGGCACATTGAATTCCGCCGACACGTTTACTACGAAATCCGTCAACTGGTGTGGGCTGGTACAAGCCGTCGCCATGATGACATTGCTTATCGTGTTCCAATCGGAGGTGTTGTTGGCGGCGACATCGAACTCCGGGGCAACCCAGTAGTTCGCAGCGTCGTTCATCGGATTCGCCATAAACACCATGTTTGCACCGTTCGTCGTCGCCTGGTCGTTCACCATATAATTGACGAAAGATGCCTGAACCGTCGCAGCGCCCTGGACCTTCTCAATGCCGTAGATGAGATTAAAGGTCAGGTTCGAGGTGTTCCCGCTGTTCGTGGCGGTTCCTTCGATTGTAGTACCTTGGGCCATATGGTCGTTGACGTTGACATTGTCATTGGTGGCCAGGTTTGGTGCGGTTCCTGCGGGAGTGATTTCATCGGTGAAGTTCTGCGAAATCGTCGCCGTGGTGGCGGTGAGATTCGCGGATACGGTGTTCACGGGCGTGATAATCACTGCCAGAGTGATAACTGCGATCGCTACTGCCAGAAAGATTGGTAATCGTCTCATACGATCCTCATTTCTTTTCGCGAAAAGAATGTTTTGTGATCGATACCGAGTAATAGATGATAATCTGCTACATCTTTACCGCTTCTCATAAGCTATTCTCCTTTCTTTGCCTATGAGGGTTAAAAAGAACTATCCTGTGGATAAGCCACAGGAAGAGTTTTGTTATTTATAATATACTCTAAAATAAGAAAAAAAACAAGGAATTTGTTTGTTATGAATAATATTTAGCTTTTTGTCAACTTTTTGTCAATGTATTTAAATTTTAATAAAAATATGTTAAGGTATTATTAGGTTTTAGCTGTTAGCTGTTAGCTTTTAGGTGTGGTACTATATAATAAGTTGTGCTAAATAAAAATAGAAATTTAGTCCCCCTCCTCAAGTGAGGAGGGGCTAGGGGTGGTGGTGAAAATATTCGTCAGACCACCCTCGTCCCCTCCTTATCTGAGGAGGGGAGTAATATTTTCTTCTTAGGGGTATGTTTGATTTATCTAAATTTCAAGAAAATTTTTATTTATCGCGCCAGAAATTTTTTGGCGCCCTTTCTTATTTATCCGGCTATTTTTTCATCCGGCTCTATTTTATCGTCCTTTTGGGGCTGAATCTTCTGATCTGGCTTATCGCTTATTTTATTAACAAAAGTGTAAGCCAGGATTTAGTGGTCCTTCATTATAATATTGATTTCGGAGTTGATTTAATCGGCAACGTTTCAAGGATTTACATTATACCGCTTTTGGGCTTAATAATTATTCTAGTCAACGCCGTTTTAATTTTTATCTTTTCCCGCCGTAAAGACTTTAAATTTTTTTCCCATCTTCTGCTTACAGCCGCGCTGGCCGTTAATCTTTTTTTGCTTATCGCTTTAGGGTCGGTTTATTTAGTAAATTTCAGATAAAACAAAAAAATTTTAAATAACAAATTTTAAATTTTAAATGACGGCGAATAACAAAATTAAGCAATTAAAATTTAAAACTTAAAATTAAATAAAGTATGCAGGAATTTTATATTATCAAGATTCTTTTTTTATCAACCCTGGCTTTTCTTTTTGCTTTTGCCTTAACGCCGGCTCTTACCCATTTTTTGTATAAGTATAAATTAGGAAAAAAAATCAGGAGCAACGGCGAGACGCCGATTTTTACGAAAATGCATGCCCATAAAGCCGGCACGCCGACCATGGGCGGAATTCTTGTCTGGGCAACGGTTTTGGTTTTTTCTCTTCTGTTTTTTTATTTAGCCAAGATTTTCCCGACTGATTTTTTAAAAAGTTTGGATTTCCTGACCCGTGGCGAAACCTTGCTGCCTTTAGGCGCTTTAGTGGCGACGGCTTTAGTCGGCTTGTTTGACGATTGGCTTGATGTCCGGGGCAAAGGAATTTTAGGCGGCGGGGGCTTAACTATAAGTTATCGCCTTTTAGTTTATACGATTATCGCTATTTTTGGCTCGCTTTGGTTTTATTTTAAATTAGATTGGACCGTGCTTTATGTTCCTTTTTTGGGAAATTTTGAAATCGGCTGGTGTTATATTCCTTTTTTTATTTTTGTGATTGTCGCCACTTCTTTTTCCGTTAATGAAATTGATGGACTGGACGGACTGGCGGGTGGAACCCTGCTCGCTTCCTTTTTGGCTTACGGGGTTATTGCCTTTGCTATGGCTAGGTACGACTTAGCCGCTTTCTGTGGCATAATCGTCGGCTCGCTTTTAGCTTTCCTTTGGTTTAATATTATGCCGGCCCGGTTTTATTTAGGCGATACCGGCGCCATGAGCTTAGGCGTAACTTTAGGTATAATCGCCATGCTTACTAATTACGTTCTGCTCCTACCCATCATCGGTTTTTTATTCGTCATTGAGGCCTTATCCGTCATAATCCAGCTTAGCTCAAAAAAAATGTTCAGCCGGAAAATTTTTCTTTCCGCGCCAATCCACCATCATTTTGAAGCTTTGGGCTGGCCGGAAGCTAAAATCGTCATGCGCTTTTGGGTAATTGCCGGCATCACAACCGTGATTGGCCTAATTTTGTTTTTGCTGGACAGGATGATATAGGGAATTTGGTTTTAGGTTTTAAAATTGAGAGGGGAAAAAGTAAAAAGTTTTTAAAGTTATAAAGTTATCTAACCGATGGCGCTCTAAAAACTTTATAAACTTTCAACTAATATTTATTCAATCATTTGGCATTTTACCTATCCACCAGCTTGGTGACAGCTATTTTAGGTGGGTTAGAAGTTCCGTATGGCTACTCTAAAACAAACTATCAATAAATTGCTGGAACCTCGGGCGGGCGAGCATGAAAGTGATAAGAATTTAATCGTGGCGGTTGGGCTGATTATTATTTTTGGCCTTATAATGCTTTCAAGCGCCACTTCGGCCGTGGCTTATACTAAATTCGGCAATAGTTATTATTACTTTACCCATCAGCTATTCGGCTTATTTTTGGGGTTTGTCGCGGCTTTCCTTTTTTCCCGCCTGGATTATCATCTTTGGCGCAAATACGCTTTTGCTTTTTTAATTTTTTCCATCATCCTGCTGCTTTTGGTTTTTATCCCAGGGCTGTCCGCTTCCTGGGGAAAATCGCGGAGCTGGATTAACATTTTCGGGTTTTCTTTGCAGCCCTCGGAGTTCGTGAAACTTTCCTTCCTTCTTTATCTGGCGGCCTGGCTTGAATCGCGGGGAAAAAAGTTAAGCGACCTGCATCAGGGCGCCGGCCCTTTTGTTATAGTTTTGGGAGTAATCGCCTTCTTAATGATCCTGCAACCCGATATCGGCACTTTATCTATTATCGCCCTGGTTTCTTTGATCGTTTATTTTGTCGGCGGGGGAAAATTTTTTCATATTTTCGTCATAATAATAATCGGCGTTTTGGCTTTTGCCGTGATGGTTCATTATAAACCTTATCAGATGGACCGTTTTCGGTGCCTGGCTGATCCGAATTTTAGCAGTAATGATATTTGCTATCAGGTTAACCAGTCTTTAATCGCGGTTGGTTCCGGCGGATTCTTCGGCCGGGGATTGGGAGAAAGCCGGCAAAAATTTATGTATTTGCCGGAAGTGAGCGGCGATTCCATTTTTCCGATTATCGCCGAAGAAACCGGTTTGATAGTGAGCGGGCTGTTAGTGATTTTATATATTTATGTTTTTTATCGCGGTTATTTAATCGCCAAATACGCGCCGGATATGTTTGGCCGGATTTTGGCTTTAGGCATTGTAAGTTGGATTGTGATTCAGGCGATTTTTAATATCGGCGGCATGGTTAATTTTTTGCCCATGACCGGCGTGCCTCTGCCTTTCATTAGCTATGGCGGGACAGCCATAATTTCGGCTTTAGCCGCGATTGGGATTTTAGTTAATATAAGCAAGCAGACTCGCATATCACGTATCGCATAACGCATAACGCATAACGCATAACGCATAACGCATAACGCATAACGAGAAGGTCTTACGTGAAAAGAAAAAAGACCTACCGTGTTGCTTAGTAGGTCTTTAGGAAGAAGAAGTTCGGGTTAGGTTGCTTGGCAAGCCGGGCCTGTGCCTTTGCCCGTTTTGGCGCAGATGCAGACACCGGCGTATTTTCCGCCTTCGCTGGCAGAAGCCCCGGCGAAATATTTGAAAAGATAACCGCACTTCAGACATTCTTCCGGGTTCACTCCCGGATGAGATTTTTTAACGAGCAATCCTTGCTCTTGGGCAGCAATAGCCATGGTCGTTTCTCCTTATTCTTTATGTAAAGTTCCATTATTTTTTACCCAAACATTAAGATGATAACGCGAAAAGATAGAAATGTCAAAATCCTTTTAACTGGTGGGGGAACCGGAGGTTCGGTTTCGCCGCTTTTGGCAGTGGCTGACGAGTTAACCTCACCCCCGACCCCTCTCCCACCTCTCCCTAACCCTCTCCTAATTAGGAGAGGGAATGAAAAGGGTGAGGTGAGAGGGGAGAAAGGGGAGAGGTATGAGTTTTTGTGGGTGGGGACAAAGTTTGGCCCAGAGCGGGAGATGGTGGAAAAATTTGGTATTAAATTTATAGATATACCATCGGGGAAACTAAGAAGATATTTTTCTTTGAAAAATTTTTTAGATCCCTTTAAGATTATTGCCGGATTTTTTAAATCTTTTTTTATAATTCTAAAATGGCGGCCGGATTTAGTTATGACCGCCGGCAGTTTCGTAAGCGTGCCAATTGTCTGGGCGGCCTGGATTTTGCGCGTGCCGGTTTTAGTCCATCAGCAGGACGTACGAGCTGGCCTCGCCAATAAATTAATGGCGCCGTTTGCAAATGTGGTTACCGTAACTTTTGAGGAGTCTTTGGCTAGCTATGGGAAAAAAGCGGTTTGGACGGGGAATGCGACTAGATTTAAGAATTTAGATTTAAGAATTAAGAATGAAGCAATTTATAAAAAACTTGGATTACAAAAGAATTTTCCGATAGTGTTAATAGTCGGGGGCGGGACGGGGGCGGAGGCGATAAATAAATTGGTTTGGGAGAGTTTGGATAAGTTAACTAAGTTTTGTCAGATTGTTCATATCACGGGAAAGGAAAAGGGAAGCAGGAATCAGGAATCAGGAATTAGGAATTATGTTTCTTATGATTTTCTTGAACATGAAAAGGTGATGGAAATTATGCGGGCGGCAGATTTGGTGGTTTCTAGGGCGGGTTTAGGATTTTTAACGGAGATTTCGTATTTAGCTAAACCGGCGATTATAATTCCGATGCCGGACACGCATCAGGAAGACAATGCCAGAATTTTTGCTAAAGATGAAGCGGCTATAGTTTTAGACCAGAAAAAATTGACGAGCCGTGATTTTACCAATAAGATAGGAGAATTATTAAAAAATGAAACTTTGCGCGGTAAATTAAGTAGCAACGCGGCCGAGGTTATGAAAAAAGGAGCCAGCGAAGCGATCGCGCGTATCGCACAACTCATAACTCATAACTCATAACGCAAACGATTTTTTCGGTAATAAAAAAACCACCGGCGAAATGCCGGCAGTCTGGCTGGTATCTTTATAAAAGAAATTTTGTCGTATGGACGTAGATGGCGTAGACTAGAGCCAAGAGAGAAAAAGCGAAGATAGCGATATAGTTCCACTGCGCTTTGCTCGACCGCAGACTCTTGGCGACATAGAGTAGGACGTCGCGGTCGCCCTTATTAAGTGGTTTGTTGTGGTATAATTTATAGATGAGTTTTCTTTCTGTAATTAATTTTGTTCGCCTGCTCTCAACCTGATAGCGGTGGGCAAAGTACCAGATAAAACCGATAGTGCCGATGTACCAGGCAATTTCCACCCAAAGCGCCGAGTAGAAATTTAAGACAACAATAATACGGTAGGCAATCGTGGCGATAATGCCGACCCAAAATACAAGCAGGCGGTAGGATTTGTGTGAAGTTTTTATTTTCTTTTTTTCGGGCATATAATAGTAATTGGAAATAAGGCGTTATTTTAATTTTACCACACTTTTTAACTATGGGAAAGTTAGAAAAGATAAAAAATATCTATATGATCGGTATCAAGGGCGTGGGCATGACTATGCTGGCGCAGTTTTTGGCCGGCAAAGGTTTTTTTGTAAGCGGATCTGATACGAAAGAAAAATTTATGACCGATGAAGTTCTGAAAAGCGCCGGTATAAAAGTAATAGAAAATTTTTCCGAAAATAATGTTCCGGATAATGCCGATTTAATTATTTATTCCACGGCTTATGCTAAAGATAATAATATGGAAGTGGCTCGAGCTTTGGCTGGAAAAATTAAGACTTTAACTTATGCCGAAGCCCTGGCGGAATTTTTCAATTCTCATTTTGGCCTAGCCGTAATTGGTTCGCATGGCAAAACTACGACTACGGCCTGGCTTGGGTTTGTGCTTTCCGAGGCCGGGTTAAATCCGAACGTTTTAGTCGGTTCCCGCGTTCCCCAATTTAACGGTTTTAGTTTGGTTGGTAATTCAGATTATTTGGTAGCTGAGATTGACGAATACCAGAATAAATTTAAATATTTTTCGCCTCGGGCCGCGATTCTTACCAATATTGATTATGACCATCCGGATTTTTTCCCGACGAGAGAGGATTATGAAGACGCTTTTATAAAATTTATTGAAAAACTTCCGGCCAAGGGCTTTTTGATAGCTAATTTTGACGACCCAATAATCCGTAAAACCGTTAATGTTAATTGCCGGGCCAAGGTTATAAGTTATGGGATAAATGAAGCGGCTGATTATGTCGCTTATGATATTAAGCAAGAAGCGGGAAAGCCTGGCTGCGCAGGCAGGCAATTTTTTAAAGTTAAGTTCGGTTTGGACGAAGAAGGGGAGGGAACCAGAGACGACTTACTGGGGGATTTTTCTATCCAGCTTTCGGGAAGGCATAACGTTTCTAACGCTTTAGCGGTAATTGCCGCCAGTATTGAACTGGAAGTCCCTTTAAATTTAATCAGAACTTATCTGGAAGAGTTTTCCGGCACAGCCCGGCGCATGCAGGTTTTGGGGGAGTACTGCGGCGCGACGATTATTGACGATTATGCCCATCACCCCACGGAAATAAAAGCGACTTTAGCCGGTGCCAGGCAAATTTATCCGAATAAAAAAATAACCGTGGTTTTCCATCCCCATACTTTTACCCGCACTAAGGCCTTGCTCTCTGATTTTTCCAAAAGTTTCGGGCAAGCGGATGAAGTAATAGTTTTGGACATTTACGGGTCAGCGCGGGAGAAACAAGGCGGAGTGAGTAGTAAAGATTTAGTCGAGAAAATTGGAATTAGGAATAAGGAATTAGGAATTAGGCAAAAATTGAATTATATCCCAACCTTGGATGAATGCGAAAAGTACTTGCGGGAGAAGGCGGAAAGAGGGGACGTAATTATTTTAATGGGAGCCGGGGATGTTTTCCGGATCGGGGAGAATTTAGTGAAGTAGATTGGATTCTTGGGATTTTTGGGATTTTAATGTCCCGTTTTTATATTTATGCTTGAGAAAGAATTAAATTTAAAGTTAGACAAAAGGCCGATTAATATGCGCCAGTTCTGGCTAAGATTATGGCGGTTAATCGCGCCGTCGCATAAGCAAATTGTCCATTTGCTTGTTTTAATAATGGCTTTTGAAGGGTCTAAATTTATCAGTCCTTACTTACTTAAAAGGATTATAGATTTAATTACTGGTTTTAGGGTTGAGTATGTAAGAGATATAATAATTTTGATTATTTTTATATTAATTTCGGATTTTTTGGTTAACCTAATCGATTATTTCGCGGATAAAAGAATATTCAGGATTATTGTCGAGGTGGAAAGATATCTCTCAATTAACGCCCAGAAGAAGATGGTGGGACTGGGACTAGCTTACCACGAGAAAGAAAACACCGGCAATAAAATTTTTAAGATTCATAGGGGCATTGATAAGATAACCGACCTGATAGGCAATTTTTTCTGGGAAGTCGGGCCGACGATTATCCAGGTAGTCATGACCGGTGTTATTTTATTTTTGGTTGACTGGCGTTTTGGCTTAATTTTTTCCCTCTTTACCCCGATTTTTGTTTATTTAACGGCAAAGCTAAACAAAAGAATTTCTCCGCTGCGCCGATTGCGGCATGATCTATATGAAGAAGCCGCCGGTAAAATGACCCAGACAATAATTAATATCAACACCGTAAAATCGTTTGTCCAGGAGGAGAGGGAGGTAAATGAGTTTAAAAAGATAAAAGACAAGAGCAAAAAAGTCGCTTTGTTTGAATTCTTTAAAATGCTTAGTTATAATTATTCCCGCAGCACGGTCATAACCGTCGGCCGGGTTTTAATCATCCTTTTCGGCGTTTATCTGGTCGCTAGCGGCGGCATTACTATCGGCAGTTTAGTTTTTATCATTACGATTTCGGAAAAGGCCCTGATTTCTTTATTCAGGATTTCCCGGCTCTATGACCGGATTATGGATTCAAGCGAAGCGATTGACCGCCTTTATAAACTGGCCAATCAGAAACTTGATATTGTTAATCCGGTTAATGGTTTAAAAGTTAAAGATTTAAAAGGAGAAGTTAGATTTAGGGAGGTAACTTTTATTTACGAAGGCAGCCACACCAAGGCGCTTAATAAAGTGAATTTTAAAATAAATTCCGGCTGCACGACGGCTTTGGTCGGCCCGTCCGGCGGAGGAAAAACTACGGTCGCGCGCCTGATTTACCGGCATTATGACCCGCGAAGCGGCGCCGTATTTTTAGATGATAGAAGTTTGAAAGATTATGATTTATACGAATTCAGGAAATTCATCGCCATTGTGCCGCAGGAAGTGGAGGTTTTTAATTCAAGCGTCCGCGATAATATTTCTTACGCTAATCCGCGCGTTGGTTTAGCCGAAGTTAAAGCGGCGGCGAAAATCGCTAATGCCGATGAGTTTATTGACCAGTTATCGGATAAATACGAAACTTTGGTTGGGGAGCGCGGAATAAAGCTTTCTGGCGGGCAGAAGCAAAGAGTCGGCATTGCCCGGGCCGTACTTTCCAATCCGCGGATTTTAATTTTTGACGAAGCAACTTCTAATTTAGACAGTAAAAGCGAGAGGTTAATTCAGGAGGCGATGGAGAAAATTAAACGGGACAGAACCGTAATCGTTATTGCCCACCGCTTAAGCACGATTAAAAAAGCGGATAAAATTATTGTTTTGGAAGACGGGAAAGTGTCGGAAGAAGGCAGCCATTTTGAATTGGCCAGCCAGAAAGGCGGTTTGTACGCCGAGCTGTTAAAGTTGCAGAGAATGGGGGAAGTGGATTGACGTCCGCGTAACGCGTGACGTGGAACGCATAACGCGTATCGCATAACGTGACGTGCTGTCCTTCTTATCAAGGGGGATAAAGGGGGTTTAAGATAAAATCCCCCAACTCCCTTTGCTAAAGGAGAGTTTATTTTTGGGATTTTTAGGATTCTTAGGATTGTGAGGATTCTTAGGACTTTTAAGAAATAAAAAACGCTCGGCTTGGTGGTCGAGCGTTTCGCTTTTTTGGCATTTTTGTTTAATCCTCCAGTTTATACCTTTGGAATGCTTCAATGGGAAAAGCATCAGCGATTCCAAGGACCAGGTCAGGAACGTGGCAGCCATCTTTTAGGAGCAGTTCAAGGCCCTCCCTGATTTCAGTTACCAGATCGGGGAAGATTCGAGTGATTTCGGGGGCTCGAGAAGGATTAACGAGCGCTACCAAAATCGCGTTTTCTCTGGTTAGTTCTGATAATTTCATTTTACCCCCTCGGTTTAAAAGCGCGTTTTAAGTTGCCTGTTTAATATCATTAATTATTCAATAGTAGTATTAATTTTAGTATAAGTTAAAAAATAGGTCAATGCTGGATTTTTACTTATTTTTTTGGTAAGATTAAGACAAGAAAGCAAAAAAGCAAGAAAGCAAGAAAACATATGCCTGTAGAGGACAAAATTCAAAAAGACATATCTTTAGCCCAGTTTACCACTTTCCGGATTGGCGGGCCGGCTAAGTTTTTTATTGAGGTAAAAGAGAAAGATGATTTGCCGGGAGCGATAAAATGGGCTAGGGAAAATAAAGAGAAATTTTTTATTTTGGGCGGGGGAAGTAATATTATAATAAACGACAAGGGAGTGGATGGTTTAGTTATAAAAATGACTAATGACGATATTAAGATCCATGGGGAAAGAGTGGAAGCGCAAGCCGGGGCGACTTTAGCCCGGGCTATGCGCCTGGCTACGGGAGAAAATTTGTCCGGCTTGGAATGGGCGGCCGGTATTCCCCGGGCAACCATCGGCGGAGCGGTAAGAGGAAACGCCGGCGCTTTTGGCTCGTCTATAGCTGATAAAATAGAAACGATTGAGGTCTTTAATGTTAAAAAGGAAAAATTTGAATTATTCAGCCATAAAGACTGCGGGTTTTCTTACCGGGAAAGTATTTTTAAAAAAGATGAAAATTATTTAATCTGGAATGCTGTTTTAAAGCTGGAAAAGGGAAAAAAAATAGAAATTGAGTCCGCGGTTAATAAATTTTTGGAATCAAGGCAAAACCGCCAGCCGAAACTGCCCAGCGCCGGTTCAGTTTTTAAAAATCTGCTTTTTGATTATCTAAAAGAGAACAACGCGAACATAGCGGATTTAGCGAGCCAAGCTGGCGTGGTTAAAGAAGGCAAAGTCGGAGCCGGCTGGCTAATAGAATTGGCTGGGCTTAAAGGCAAGAAAATCGGGGGAGCGAAAGTGAGCTTAGAGCACGCTAATTTTATTGTTAATACCAGTCAGGCCACGGCCGAAGATATCGTTATGTTAATTAGCTATATTAAGCAGCAGGTCAGGAACAGGTTTAATATTCAGCTGCAGGAAGAAGTACAATATTTAGGGTTTTGAGGTGGGATTCTTGGGATTATTAAGATTTTTAGGATTCTTAAGATATTTGGGATTCTTGGGATTTAATTTCGCCCAACAGCAGTCTCTCAATAGAGGACTGCTGTTTGCGTTGCGGCAGCCCCGCCCTTCGCGAAGAGCGGGGCTGCCGGTGAGAGCGCCTAATCTGTTTTTTGAATAAAAAAATCCCCGACCATCACATTTCACGTAAATGGTCGGGGAAGTCGGGGGAGAGGAATTATTGCCGCTGCTTTTCCTTGAGGGCCTTGGCAGCGAAAGCGATCGCTGCCACATCAGTATCGGGGTTATTATAGAGTTTAATCGAAATGATCGGGAGCGTGCCTTGGGACATTACATATTCTCCACCCTCATTAACGCTGATGAGATACTTTGCTTCTTCAGCGTTTAATAAAAAAGTGGCGCCCATGTGACGCAACCGCTCAAGCCCTACTCCGCCGAAAGTTACTCCGGCCAGGAATTTCCCCCTCTTATTGTTGGTTATTAGAAGGAGAATAATAAAAGCAGCTATTCCGGACAGTATTCCGAGAAGAAATACGTTAATCGTAGGTGATGTGGACGCCGAAATTTTACCCAGAAGCCAACTTATTGGCCAGACGAGGAGTAAAAGAAAGAAGAGATATCTCAGCTTAATATCGGCGCTTTGAATATTTCTTCTGATACTCACACTCAAGGGTTTCGAAATTTTCTTCCGGCTGTTCATTTTTCCTCTCCGCGTTATATGGTTTTATAAAACTAAGGAACTTTCGCTGTTTAATAAAATATATTAGTATTTTTTATAATTTTTGTCAATATTCTAGTGTTTAGACGATCGTTGACATTTTTTATCATATATGCTATATTACCAACATAGTAGACAAGACACTTTAATTTATTAAGATATTTTGACTAAAATTAGCTAAAATTATAAAACTTTTTTTATTTAAAGACCCCTTGCTTTTTATAAGTTTATGGATAATATCTCAATCTTAGACAAAATCATAAATAATCAGAAGGCCGAAGAAATAGCCAAATTAAACGCGGTGGAAATCGTTAATAATTTGCTTGGCGAACTGGCGGAAAGAGAAAAAGACGTTCTTATCCGTCGTTTTGGTTTGCATGGCCAGGGCAAGGAAACTTTAGAAAAGGTGGGTCAGGCCCATAAATTAACCAGAGAAAGAATAAGGCAGATTGAAGTCTCCAGCATAAAGAAATTGCGCCATTTGGAAAAACTGGAAAGTTATGTTGATATTTTAAAGAAAGTGACTTCCCAGTTATTGGAAGAGCATGGCGGGCTTATGGAAAGGCAGTATTTGCTTAACGCTTTGGCTAAATTTTCCTTAAACGGCGATGGCCGGGAAAAGGATGAGGAATTAATTCATAAGAGCCATCTTGATTTCCTTATTTCTAAATTATTGCCGGAGGAGTTTGAAGAGGTAAGCGACTCCGAATTGTTTTTGGATTTCTATAAATTAAAATATCAGACCCTTGATTATTTAGAAGAATTGTCCCGGGAATTAATTGAAAAAGTAGAAAGCTTAAAGAAAATATTTAAGACAGAGGAAATTATAGACCTTTCTACCAAACTGGACAGCTATAACAAGAATCGGGAAAAATTTGATATCCCTTACAGTCTTGATATTTCCCGAATTTTAGATAACAGCCAGGTGGAAAGCAAGATTGATGTGATTAACAGCCATAAAGTTTTGTATTCTCTCCTGCGGGCTTTAAAAAAGGTGGATCAGAACAAATTCGGCGATTGGGGAATTTATGACTCGCGGGAAATAAAGCCGAAAACCATAAATGATAAGATCTATCTGGTTTTAAAAAATCATGGCAAGCCGATGCATTTCGCCGAAATTGCCGAACATATCAACCAGACCGGTTTTGACAATAAAAAGGCCAACGCCGCTACGGTTCATAACGAGCTTATCCTCGATGAAAAATACGTTTTAGTCGGCCGGGGTCTTTACGGCTTAAAAGAATGGGGCTACAAAGAAGGGACCGTCGCTGACGTGATAAAAGATATTTTAGCCGAAGCCGGCAAGCCCTTAACTCGCGAGGAAATTATTGATAAGGTTTTAGAAAAACGGCTGGTAAAAAAGACAACCATAGTTTTAGCCCTGATGGACCGAGAGATGTTTGAGAAGGCGGGCGGCAAGTACCAATTAATCGGAAGTGTAAAGTAAAAAGTTATAAAATTTATTATAGAAAAACTGCTCTCTTATCAGGGGAGCGGTTTTTGTTTGGCTAAAAACGGGTAAATGTGGTAGAATATAGGTAGCTACGAATTTACGAATTTACTAATTTTAGGGTTGGTATTTAGCGGTTAGCCGTAGGTTTATTATATAAATAACCTTTATTTTTGATATAATAATTTTTAATTTCTAAATTTTTGATTCCGGATTTTCGGAATTGAAAATTGCGAATTGAAAATTGAAAATTGATTGATGGACATAGTCATAGATTTATCATCTATTAATAATTTTTTTAATACCAGTCCGGATTTGATAATGTGGCGAATTTTTGTAATGTTCGGCTGGCTGCCGATTTCTATCGCTTTCCTTTGGGGAGCAAAAGAGAGTTGGGTTTTTTATATAAGA
>JAQTSG010000014.1 GCA_028711415.1 Patescibacteria group bacterium
GGTTTATTACCGATAAATTTGTCCCCCTTTCGAAAAGGCCCGTCTCTTCGCCAGCTGGCGGATCGGCCGAGGCGGAGGGAAAGGGGAATTAAAGCTTAAGAAATGCCACGGGAAAAAGGAATATGAATCAACCAATTCGAAATCAAAAAGAATTGATAGAAGCAGTTAAGTATATTGCTTCGGAAACATCGAAGATGGCCCAAAAGATAGTTGGCAAGAGATTTCCAATCAATTCGCTCACAGTATTTGCGCAATCACAGCCAAAATTTGATTTGTTGATTGAAATACTGGCGAAAATTGGAAAACCATATAACTATAATAATGGGCCGCGAGTTGAGTTATACGAGCAAATTAAAGTTGGAGAAAATAATATCACTTACCTTCGTATCCGAAAGCCAGACCCTGAACGTCCGCAAATCGGATGCAATGATTTTGAAACTGATTACGAAATTTTCAAAAGAGAGTATTTATTAAAGGAAGCGAACAACCTAAGTCTTATCAAAAGACCAGAATATGAAATGATAGAGCTGCATGATAAAGAATTTGATGTACTTGCTTATGTGGTTTCTAATTAAGTATTCCTGCAGTATAGAAATAAGTTTAAAGTTTGCTCTAATATTTAATATGATTTTATTTAATCTTAGCCAAAATAGCTAAAATTAGCCAAAAATTAAAGAAGTCAAATTTGATTATTGAAATTCAGTTATTGTCCACCAGCTGGTAGATTGGGATTTAGTTGTTGATTATTGGTTATTTCAAATCTTTTAAATATTGGATATCAAAAAAACATTTTATAACAACAAAATTTTTTATTAACTAAAAATCATAAAATCAAATTTAAAATTTTTGGCCGAAGACGATACAAGACACCACTAAAATTTTAAATTTTACAAACCTATGGACGAGAAAATATTTAGATTCATATTTATCCTGGCAGCCATAGTCTTTGGCCTAGTTTTTATCGGAATTTTCCTGATCCTTCTAAAAATTTTATTATTATTTATGCCGGAGATAAATATAATGGGATTAACAATTACTTAGAGAATAGGAGGGGTATTAAAGCCGGCTGATAGTCCTTAAATAAACCAGGCCGGCTTATTTAGAAGCCCGGATGAAAATTATACGGTAGACTATAGGTTAATTAATCTACATTATGCGAAGTATTATTAGCCCCTTAAACTTCAGGCCTAACTAAGCGGCCCCTATCCTCTCCCCTATATGGAAAAAAATAAACCGATAAGAGAATATCTAAATGACTTCCTTGACTATTCGGAAATAGAGAAGGGACTTTCGGCTAAAACGCAGGAAAACTATTCCCGCTTTTTAAATAAATTTTTTAAATGGTTGGAAGTAAATAACCTGGCCGGCTTAAAACCGTCCGCCCTCTCCCCTCTTCATATTTCAAAATACAGAATTTTTTTAGCCAGGCATACTGACCCGCGGACGAAAAAAACTTTAAAAAAAACGACGCAGAATTATTATTTAATCGCCCTGCGTTCGCTTTTGGAATTTTTCGTGGAAAAGGATATTACCGCCCTCTCCCCTACTAAAATTAAACTGGCGCGGGATAAGGCGGACAAGGAAATAAAATTCTTAAATTTGGACCAGGTTGAACGGCTGCTTCTGGCTCCGGATATAAAAACCGCCATCGGCCTGCGGGACCGGGCAATCCTGGAAACTTTTTTTTCCACAGGACTCCGGGTCGCGGAATTAATAAGCTTAAACCGCGACCAATTGCGGATTAAAAATTCCACGACCGATCTGGAAATTTCTATTTTAGGCAAAGGCAATAAGGTAAGAACCGTTTATTTTAGCCAAAGGTCTATCGACGCCTTAAGATGTTATCTTGAAAAAAGGCAGGATATGGACGAAGCCCTGTTTATTAATTATAAGCCCGGAATTGCCAAAACCGATAAATCACGGCGTTTAACCTCAAAAAGCATTGAAGATATCGTTAAAAAATACGTAAAAATCGCCGGCCTGCCGGTTATGGCTACCCCGCACACAATCAGGCATTCCTTTGCCACGGATTTACTTACCCAGGGCGTTGATTTGCGCTTAGTCCAGGAATTCTTAGGCCACCGCAATATAGCTACCACGCAAATTTATACTCATGTCACAAATAAACAGCTTCGCGATATCCACCGTAAACTTCATAGCGGGAAAAATTTAAAAAAATAAAAATTTAGATATTAGATAAAAGAAAAAAGGGAAGCATAAATAACGCTTCCCTTTTAAGACATAAGCAATCGGGAGGGACGAGAACGGGGTTAAGCGTGGGCCTAACCTAGCTTGTCCTGACAGGAGGAGTAACACAAAATACGGGAGTTTGGGAGGAGTAATCCGTTCTCCTTCCTTGCCTTGGCTTGACTTGAAAGAGCCCGCCCGATGCCTATGCCTTAGGGCTAGTTGCCATGAGGAGTAATTCTTTGTTGGCCCGTTTTCAACAAAGATTACTTCCGGAAGGATATGAGTATGAGTACACTCCAGTTTTAAGGAATATAATCCCATATACAACCTTACCCTCATGTCTTTATCCTTATTTTAGCAAGCGAAAAAATAATGTCAACTCTTAGTATCCGGAATAAAAAACCGTTTTAAAATTTTATCATTTCTCAATATTTTAATATTTCTCTCAACCTGCTTATAAAATCGCGGGTAATGCTGGCGATTAATCCAATGCCCTTTATAAAATTGTTGATAGGGCCTTTTTTGATAATGGGCGACTTCATGGCTTAAAGTCCGCAGGATGGAGGAAATTTTTTTCGGCTCCCGCTTTCTCGGCGTAAAAATATCAATCGTTATCAGGCCGGTTTTTAAATTGGTCCGGCCAATAATAAAACCGCGTTTAGGGTCAACGCGGGCAATTCTTCTCATCGGCCGAAATTTTAGTTTATCCGCCTTAAGAATTCTAAGGGCATAATCACAATATTTCTGCGCTCCTTCTTCATGAGTCATTATTTTATTCTTAGTTGCTTTCTTGTTTTCCCTGTCCCGCCTTGGCGGTGATTGCTTTTTTGCTATGGCAAATACTCTAGCGGATTAACCGGTATGCCATTAAGGCGGACTTCAAAATGAAGATGAGAGCCGGTCGTTAAACTGCCGGCTCCGGGCGTGCCCGGCATTCCCCCGCTTCGGCCGATAGCTTGTCCCTGGACAACATATTCGTCTTCGGCCACATAAATCGCGGAAACATGCCCGTACACGGTTGAGATACCGTCGCCGTGAATAACCATAATATAACTATAACCGCGGCCGGCGTCTTTAGCTCGGGCGACATAACCCGAAGCCGCGGCTTTAATAGTTGAACCCTGCGCCGCTCTTACATCAACCGCCGGATGCTCAAAAATATAGCGGAAAGGATAATCCGGGTCATGAAAATAAGAAGTGATAGTGTTTCTCGCTACCGGCCAGATTAAGCCATTATCGTTAAATTCCAGTTTCTTCCCGGAAACTTCAGAAATTTTAGCCCGGGCTGATTTTTCTAAACTCACGATATCAGCCGCGGCCGCCTCCTGTTCCTGTTTCGCCCTAGCCAAAAGCCGCTGGTATTCCCTTTCCGAGCTCTTAACCTGGGCTAAAATAAAAGTCTTATTGCCTTTTTCGCTTTCTAAAGCGCCCATCTTATCCTCTAATTCTTTTTTTAAATCCCCCAACTCTTTATTTTTATCCTCTAAGACTAACTTACTTTTTTCCAGCTCGCTCTTGTATCTTTTTAAAGTGTCTAAACTCTCTCCTATTCCTTTGTTAACGTCCTCAAGATATTTTAACTTACTGACAAAATCAGCCAGAGAATCGTTTAAAAGAATTATTTCTAAAGTCGTGACGCGGTTTTCTTTATAGATAAGGTTTAAAATATTGCCTAAATTACCCCTCTCTCTGTTTATCTCTTCTTCTTTGCCGGCTATTTCCTTATTGACTTTTTCAATTTCTAAATCGGTCCGGTCTATTTCCGTTTCCGCGGCGGTAATGTCAAGTTCGGCCTTAGCCAGCCGGTTAGCTAAAATAGAT
Organism: Patescibacteria group bacterium; assembly: GCA_028711415.1. Taxonomy (GTDB): domain Bacteria; phylum Patescibacteriota; class Patescibacteriia; order Patescibacteriales; family JAQTRU01; genus JAQTRU01. The sequence continues at coordinate 4,012 of JAQTSG010000014.1, forward strand.
AATTGATTGTTTAAACTGGCTTGCTCTTTCTGCTTTTGTTTTATGGCCTGCGAATATTTTTCCTGCTCCTCCTGAATTTTTTCCAATTCTTTCTTTTTTGCCTGAATTTGGCTGTTTATTTCTCTTACTTCCTCGTTCGCCGTTTCTTCGTTCTGGCCATAAACAAAAATTGAAGGACTTAAAAATATCCCCAAGACAAAAAGAGGAATAATCAGTTTTGTTATTCTTTTCACCCCGTTAGAAATAAAAATTTTGTTCTCTTTTTTTTCTATAATAATATTTTTCGGTTTAAAAATATATTTTCCCACGCTAAAAATTTCACCCTAAATTTCTAACGGGGTTCATGATCATATTATATCATAATTTTTTGGAAAAATAAAAAAGGGGGTCGAATCAGATTCAATTCGACCCCCCGCTATTTTATGCAGAGATTTCCTCCTTGGCAAAATCCTCCATCCAGTTCATTAATAATATTGATAACTGGATTACCCCAGACTTCAGAGTATCTCGGCGAAATATTTCGCCCCTATAGGATTCTTCCCGGGGATAATGGCGATCATTTCCATGGAAAATTTGGATATTTTTCTCCCCAAAAGCAATCTTTACATCCGCATCGCTGTAGTTGAACTCCCGGCCGGATTCAGCGACGGAGCACTCCATACCATGCGACCTGAAAATGACCACAAGGTTGCAGATAATCCACTGCATCCCCGGTGTTCTTTTGCAGTTTAACTCATTATCTAAAACAATCACCTCAATCCCCTTCAGGAGATTGGACTTCATAATCCTATCGTAACAATCCGGTCTCATCAAGAACTGGATTACCGCAAAAATTTCAATGGTCACCAACAAAGTTAGGTCAAAGTACTGCATGGCGTCCCTCCTTGCGTGATGGAATGTTTTGAGTTTTATTATATTCTATTGTAAAGGTCGGTAATAAAAATGAATTTTAACTATTGATATTATTATATCATATTTATAAAATATTGTCAATGGTTTATCTTATTTTTGGCTTATATTAAATAAAAAACAGAGATTAAAAAGCAATCCCTGTTTTTTTTCTGGCAAAGCCAAAATTTGCTTTACTTTACCGGCGATGTTGGAATTTTCCAGCGAACCAAGGCATAGGTTATGCCTCTTTCCTCATTTCTCCAAAATTGTACAGTTTCGATGTACTTATTGATAACCATCGGTTCGCGGTCAAGAAATCCCAAAACCAAAGCCCTGGCATTAATATCTGCCACGGCCCTGGCCTGCTCCTCATCCTCCGATGATCCACTTCCGGTCGCGGCTCCGACAACATACACATAACCGTCGTTGATAAATATCGACGGTCCATCTGCCCACCACGGGCCAGATTTAGTTTTATGCAAATTGGCGCAACCGGAAAAAAACAGCCCCAAAATAATGGCTCCAAATAAAACGACCAGTATTTTTCTCATACGATACTCCTGTTCTTTCGATGGAAAATCCAACTAAAATAGCCCCTCCTTGAACATAGGAAGAAATAACCTGGATTGAAAAAAGAACGAAGGGGCAGGCAACCAAAGTTATCTTCCATATTTTGGGCCTTCCTTCCCTAAAGCGAACTTATAGCAAATTTTATTCTTTTTAAACTTTCTTCTTTGCCTAAAACTTCCGCTACATCAAACGGGCTTGGACTGGCTTGGCGGCCGGTTAAAGCGACACGCATGGGCCAGAGATAATCCCCTACTTTTACTTCTTTGGCTTTTATATAACTTATTAAACCATCTTCAATTGAATCGTTAGTCCAATTTTTTTCCGGAATTTTTTCCAGTTGTTCATAAACTTCTTCTAAATTTTTCTTCACTTCTTTAGCGCTTAATTTTTTCCAGATTAGTAATCTCGGCTCATATTTTAACTCATCCGCAAAGAAAAATTCCGTCGCTTCAGCAATATCTGACAGCTTCTTTAATCTTTCCTGTTCTAAAGCAATAACTTTTTTTATATACTGTGTTTTCGCCTGCCCCTCGAAGCCTTGGCGTAGTGGGGTGCTTTCTTGCTTTCTTGCTTTCTTTATAGCCTCTTCCAGGTATGACAGGCACAACTCCGCTAATTCATCCAATGGCTTCTGGCGTATATAGTACCCATTGAAATAATCCAGCTTGGTAAGATCAAAAACCCCGCCGCTGGTGCGCATATCTTTAATTTCAAATTTCTTTATCATCTCCTCCAAGCTTAATATCTCTTTCTGCGATTCTCCGCTTATATCTTTAGTATAGGGGGACCAGCCGAGAAGCACGGAAAAATTAAGCAGAGCTTCAGGCAAATACCCTTTCGCGCGGTAATCTTCAACCGCCACATCCCCTTGGCGTTTACTCAATTTACCGCCCTCTTTATTTAAAGTCAAGGGCAGATGGATAAACTTCGGCGGAGTCCAGCCAAAAGCTTTATAGAGTAAAATATTTTTCGGTAAAGACGGAATCCATTCTTCCCCGCGCAGGACATGGGAGATTTCCATCAAATGGTCATCAACTACGGAAGCAAACTGGTAAGTGGGCATGCCGTCTGACTTAATAAGGACCTGATCTTCTAAATCCGCGGCCTTAAACTCAATTTCGCCTCTTAACTCGTCTTTTACTTTAATCACGCCAGCCAGGGGCATTTTTTGCCTTAAAATGGCCTTCTCGCCCGCTTCCAGCCTCTTTTCAACCTCTTTCTCCGGCAAATCTCGGCAAGCCCGATCATAATGCGGCGGCTCGCCATCTTTCTGCTGGTCGGAGCGCATTTTTTCCAGCCGTTCCGGCGAACAAAAGCAATAATAAGCCCCGCCTTTTTTCAAAAGTTCAGCCGCGTATTTTTTATAGATTTCCAATCTCTGCGACTGGATATACGGCCCGAATTTTCCGCCGATATCCGGCCCTTCGTCAAACTTTAAGCCCAGCCAGTCTAAAATCTCAATTAAATTGGCAACGGCGCCGGCCACTTCCCTTTTCTGGTCCGTGTCTTCAATGCGCAAAATCAGCTTGCCCTTTTCTTTCTTGGCAATTAAATAATTAAATAAAACCGTCCTTAAACTGCCGATATGGAGAAAGCCGGTTGGCGAAGGCGCGAAACGCACTCGTACTTTAGACATAAATTTATATTAAATCATCAAATAAATTATATAACAAATTAATTCTTTTTATTTTTTCAATTCTCGGCCTGTCCGAAGCAACGACATCGGCTAAAATACATCCCATTACTCTTTCTATCAGGCTGGCTCTAATTAACGAATTGAATCTTTTTATTTTCAGTTTTCGGGCTATCGGCTTTATATCTTCTAACCAATCTTTTATTCCCCTTTCCCATTTATGGTAAGGGAGTTTCCAGTTTCCCGCTATCATATAATCCGCCCAAATTATAAAAGCCAATTCATAACCTTCAGGATACATCTTGGTGTGGGCAAAATCGGTTAAATAATACAATTCATCGCTTACCTTAAAAATTTCTTTCGGCTTGAAATGCCCGTGCCCCCAAGACATCCGCCTATGGCTGAACTCTCTCCTTATTAGCTCCATCGCCATTTTGTAGCGGGGAATAAACTCTGCTGTTTTTAGAACAGTCTTTTTCTCTTTCCCTTCTTTGCTATTTGCCAGGTGCAGCCATCTGTTTATTCTAAAAATATGATACTCTCCGGCCGGCAAAGTTTCTACCAAGCTTAATTTTCGGTGCGGTATTTTAGGAAAATTTTTTCTGTATTCTAAATATAAATCCAAAAATTCTTTTCTTTCTTTTTTATTAAGAGGAGACTTAAAATATTTGGTTCCGGCCGGAAGCTTTTCCATTATTAGCCAGCCTTCGTTCGGGGAAATAATTTTGTACTGATAAAGTTTGGGCGCTGTTATCTTTCGGCTTTTATTTATTTTATTAAAATTAAGAAGCGCTTTTGGCTCGTCTGTTTCCCTTGGGTCATTATAAATTTTTAAAACTGCCGGCTTATTTTTGTAGGTACCGGCGTAAATTATATTGCGAATTTTAGCGCGGGAATAATAGTCTCCCTGATAAATTTTCTCGGCTATTTTAAAACCAGTTTCTTTTTCTATGCGTTTAGCCAAAATTTCTAAATTATCCATAACTATTTCAGATATAAATAGATATTTAAAGCGATTGATAAAACTAAAATAACACTAACAATAATAAGAGCCAGGCGCAACTTCTCGGCTCTTTCTTCCGCCTCTCCCCTACTTTTGTTCAAGATAATATTGGTGACGTCATTAATCAAATAAATGAATTTTTTAATTTTAAATTTCATAATTTAAGCTTTGTATTTTTTTATAAAATCCGCTTCATCATTATAATTGGCAAAATCCTTGTGATGGGCCGGCGGAATAAATTTGCCATTTTCCTCGTGCTTTATGCCACACCAATAACGTTCAGTCTCTGCCGCCATCTTAACCCAATAGTTAACCAGTCCGTTCCCATAGCCGCAGTAAACGCAGTAACCTTTTTGCCAAAAACTTAAATATTTTAACTTATACCTGTCTATTTTGATGTAATTGCTCCTTTTTAAATAGGCAAATCCGTATAAGGGAAAACAAATTCGGTGATATATTTCCGCCCATAAATCAAAAATCGCTAAAGGGACAATAAGGGTTGACACAATCGGCACGATTATAAGATGCTTTAGCGATCTACAAGGATTTTTTAAATATAACATATGTTTTTATATTTTCTTTACGCCGCGGCAAAATCTCCCGCAAGGGATTCTGCCGATGAGCGCGCCCAGTTTGTTTTTAAATAAGACCTATATACCCGCAATGACAGATAGAGATTGACGTTATGCGTTATGCGTTATGCGATTCTTAAACTTTTCCAAAAATATCCTCGCTGCTTCTCGGCGGACTGGATGGACTTCAGTTATTAGATTATCCGCCTTAACCCATTTCCAATTTTTATGGTCCCAAAAATTAATCGTTATATCTTTGTCTTCTCCTAAAAATTCCGCGATAAATAAACCCTGTTTTTGCCCTTTATAGCCATGGACATATTTTGTCGGGACGCCGCGACACATTGAATTATTGCCAAATTTATATTTCCATAAATCCGGAAAAGCCGCCACACCTTTGAATTTATCGGTATCAATTTCTTCTCTTAATTCTCTGGCTCCGGCCCTCATCAGATCCTCTCCCTCTGTCCCTCCTTGCAATAATTGCCAATGCCCCGGTTCATTCTTTCTCTCAGCCAGCAAAATTTCATATCCATTCTTACTTTTCCTGTAAAGCAGACAAACCACATTCGGCCGATAGAGAAGGGGGTGAATAAATCTCCATTTTATAAATTTTAAAGGAAAAATTATAACCGCCTGGTAAATTCTTTTTACGCGGTGCGGCTGTTTTGCTAACCGCCACAGCCATTCCAAACATAACCATCTCATAATCTTCGGCGCTCTTTTTATTTTCCCGGTTAAAAAATCAAACGCTCCGCCCACGCCGATCGCCACTTTAACCGAAGGCAGATTAGGCAGGTTATGGTAAATAAATTTTTCCTGATAAGGCGCGCCAAAAGCGCAAAACAATATATCCGGTTTAAACTTTACTAAATCGCTTAAATCCTGTTCCACGTCTCTCGAAATGTCCTTAACAAAAAAATCCTTTATCTTAAATTCAGCCAAAACCTTTTCAATATCTTCCTTCTTCGATAATCCACCTTTCCAATTCATCACGCCAAATCGTAAATCGTAAATCGTAAATCGTAAATTTTTTAATAAATCTCCCACCAAATCCGCTCCAGTAACTCTTCTTAAATTTCTCCCCATTGCTAAAGCGGCAAACTTTAAGCCCGCTCCGTCCGGAATAGCCAAATCGGCTTTGTTTAAAATATAAAAAAGTTCTTCATCGCGGCGCGCTTCAAGAATTATTTCCGGATTAGGCGTAACAATATAATGCTGCTTCCCGTCTTTTAAAAATTGCTCTATCTTTTTTAGAACTTCCTCTTTCTCTAAGGTTGATATATTAACCCCCAGGATATTTAGCATATTATTCTAAGCCATGTTTCTCTAAATTTTTAATTAATTTAATATCAGGTATTAATTCTTCACAGAATCTTTTATAATCTTCCGGATTACTAAATTCCTGAAAAACTTCTTTAGTTTCACATAAAGTCCCTTTCCTTAATCCAACGTAATCTAAATAACTTGACCACAACCAATTTTCTTTTCTTACTAAGTTATGTATTCCGGAATTACAATTAACATAAACTGATAACTTTATTAAATCATCTGCGGATCTGGCTTCTCTAGCTTTATATTTACCCTCAAAAAGCGAACCGCTTCTTTTATATTTATAATTAAAATAGCAAGCGTAGCCCGTGCCAATTCTTTTCATAAACTCCGATATTCCGTTTTCTGTATTTTGTCTTAACAGTAAATGATAATGATTCGGATTTAAGCAATAAGCAATAATATCAACTAACTTTTTCTGGCCTAGGGGTCCAACCCCCAAATTGGGGGTTGGACCCCTAAACTCAAACTTAGAAGATAAAAATTTTCTGTAAAATCCACCAGTTGCCTCTAATTTATTAAATTCTCTCAAACTCTCTAAAAAACGAACATAATCCCATCTATCTAAAAACACTTGTCTCTTATCCACCCCTCGGTTATAAACATGATAATAATAATCTTCTTGAAACTGGCGCAACAGCATATTTTATAATTATAATCGGCAGCTTAGAATTTCTTTATATCTTGCGCCGGCCGGAGTTAATTCCGATTCCATCAATTCAAAGCTGGAAACAAAAAAATCAAGCGGCAATATTCCCGACTTCGGTAATTTCAGACTAGCATCAGGTAATTTTACCCGGCCCAAAGTAAGATGCGAACGCCAAGGCCGGTCATCAATATCTATTTTTAGCTTAATCAGTTCCAGGCCCAGTAATTCCTGCAAGTCAAAAACCGACTGATCCCCGGCTTGCTTAGCTTCTAAAAAAACAATTCTTGGCCGGACTAAATTCGGGAAAGCGTCAAGCCGCTTTAAACTAAAATTCATTCTCCCGAACTTGCCCGATAACTCCCGCATCATATCTTTTACTTCTTCCATTTTCCTCTCATCCAAATAACCTAAAAAATGCAGAGTCAGATGTAAGCCATCTATATTAACCCATTTTATACCTCTATTTTGCCTAGCTAAATCTTCTAAATAAACCCTTAATTTTTCTTTAGTTTCTCTTGGCAGATTTAGGGCCATAAAAAGCCGTTTTCGGTCATTTCCTATCATATTTTTATTATACTTGATATAATATTTTATAGCAATCGGATGTATGAACATAGTTATGGCTTTTAAAAACCTCGGGTAATTAATAACATTCCTTAATTAAACTCTTCAACACCACCCCCGCCCGCCTCGCAAGCGAGAGCATTGCGGGCAGGCCTAGCCCCTCCTCGCTTGAGGAGGGGAAACCGTAAAAACTTCCTACAAGGGAACAATAAAAATGTTTTACTTTCGTTCCCCTCCTTAGATAAGGAGGGGTCAGGGGTGGTCTGACGATTTTCATTCCCCATTCAATATTTTATTATGAAAGAAGCCAAATTTTACAAACAACTGGATAATAATAAGGTGCGCTGCCAGCTTTGTAGCCATTTCTGCGCCATCAGCGAAGGCCAGACCGGAATTTGCCGAGCAAGAAAAAATCAACAAGGGAAATTATATTCTTTAGTTTATGGCTTTCCGGTAGCTTTAAATATTGACCCCATAGAGAAAAAACCTCTGTTTCACTTTCAGCCCGGTTCGCTTGCCTATTCTTTAGGCACTTTGGGCTGTAATTTGGGCTGCGCCAATTGCCAGAATTGGGGAATCAGCCAGGCGGAAAATATCGGAGACAAAATGAAGTATTCGGATTTTATCCCGCCGGAGAAAATAATCAAAAACGCTTTGGCCGGCGATTGCGCTTCTATCGCTTATACCTATAACGAACCGACGATCTGGACCGAATACGCTTTAGCTATTATGAAGCTAGCCCGGGAAAATAAATTAAAAAATATCTGGGTATCAAACGGCTATATGTCCTCCGATTGCCTGGATGCCATTCTCCCCTATCTTGACGCCATTAACGTTGATTTAAAATCAATGGACGAAGATTTTTATTTAAAAAATTGCCGAGCCAAGCTCGCGCCGGTTTTGGATAATTTAAAAAGGTTGAAAAAAGAAAAAGTCCATACCGAAATTACTACTCTTTTAATCCCCTCTTTAAGCGACGACCTGGAGATGTTAAAAAAAATAGCTAAGTTTATAGCTCGCGAGCTAGGTTCGGAAACTCCCTGGCATATTAGCAAATTTTCCCCGGAGATTTCCTGGAAATTAAAAAACCTGCCGGAAACCGGAGATGAAATTATTTATAAAGCTTATGAGGTTGGAAAAAAAGTCGGCCTGAAATATGTTTACGCCGGCAATCTGCCCGGCGATGATAAAGAAAATACCTATTGCCCTAATTGCGGGCAATTAGCTATAAAACGCTTGGGCTACCAGATTAAAAGATTGGATAAAAACGGCCATTGCACCAAGTGCGGGCAGGACTTAAATATTACAGAATAAAGCAACCCTCTACTTTGATACTTTGGAGTATCAAAGTAAAAGTTTCAAACCATAATTTGAATGCCATAATTTGCAGCATTTGTAGTATAAAAAACGGACGTCTCCTTAACGTCCGTCTATTACCTCTAGGTTATTTGATTAGTTTCCGTTTTTTTTCTTTGAGTCATTCTCAAAACACGCTTTTGAAAAATCCACCACAGATTTACAGAAAATTCGGTGGTATAGGGCATATAATCGATTTTTCGACCTTCAAGAGCGTGCGCCAAAGCCGTTTGTCCATGCCCCGGGAAAAGCGCATCCGACAAAATCGGCAAAATTTCATCAAATCCGCTTTCAGCCAGATTGAATAATAAGCTTCCACATCTGGCATTGGAAAGATGAATAACACAAGCGCTGGCCAAACTGGTAAAGAACCGTTCTTCCGCCTTCTCAAAGGAAATTCCGAGTTCATTCGCGAGCCGAGTTAAAACCGGCTCAAACCAGGAGAATTGATACGCGCCCCCTTTTTTCTGCCATTTTCCCCAGAAACGTTCGGTCATTTGCGCAAGAAACAGACCGATGTTTTCCGCACCCTTAGGATGGCCAAATTGATTTTCTTTACTCCCCAGCCATTCTACCAAAGGCAGAAAAAAAGGATACCCCTGCAATCTCCGATTTGCGTGGTCATCTTCATCTTTCAACGCCTCGGCGATCGTGCGAAAAATCTTCAGAACAATAAATTCGTATGCCTTTTTTTCATATTTCTCCCATTCCGAAAACGTCATAAAATTGGAATTTCTCAATCCGGAATCGGGGTATTTCAATTTGAATCTGAATTCTCCATTCTTTTCCAGATCCGCAATTTCCATCAGCAAGCGGATAGCAGACCACTCCGGAGCTTTTGGTTCAAAACTATCTTTTTCATTATTTCCCCATACTCTTGCGAAATGGAAAGATTGAACCAAATCGCTCAATCTAAAAATCAGACTATCGATTTCCGCGACACACGGCTCTTCCGCTTCCGTCGCATCCATAATGGCTATCATGAGTGGTTCAACCGCGGTTTTTTTTACCTCGCCTTGAACAATTTTTTTAAAGAGCCCCTCGAGATTCAGTGTTCTTTCTTCTGTAGCGTTCATGGCGCTACCTCCTCCTGTTTAGGTGTTAGTATTTCGCCCCCCTCTTTGAGGATGGCTTAGTGCTTATTTCTTAGCATTTTAAATATAACCTGTCAATCATCTCTTGACATAAATTTTTACCTATATTATATTGAAATTAGCACTCAAAGGTTAAGAGTGCTAAAAATTATATATTATACAATATAATTTTTTATATTTTATTTTTTAATTTTTATATTTTATTATGTTCAATAAATTTACCAATAAATCCCAGGAGGCCATTATTAACGCGCAAATCATTGCCCAGGACAACGGCCAGCAGCATATTGAGGCCTTGCATGTTCTCGCTTCCCTCTTAGACCAGTCGGAGAGTTTAATCCGGCCGGTTTTTGAAAAGATGAAAATTGACGCTGACGCTGTAGAAAAGCGCACCTTGGAAAGAATAGAAATCCTTCCTAAGGTAAGAACCTTTTCCTCTGATAACGTCGGCATGGTTCAGGGCACGGGCGAAGTGGCTATGCTACTTGAGCGGGCGAAAAAAGAAGCGGACAAAATGGGAGACGAGTATGTTTCTACCGAGCATATCTTACTGGCTTTAGTCGGGATAAAATCAAAAGCTCAGGAAATTTTAATAAACTTTGGGGTGGAATACGCCGAGGTTTTAAAAATCCTCTCGCAGCTGCGCGGCTCGCAAAATATTACCGACCCGGAACCGGAATCAAAATACCGCGTCCTGGAAAGATATACGGTTAACTTAACTGATTTAGCCCGCCATGAAAAATTAGATCCAGTTATCGGTCGAGATGAAGAAATTAGGCGGATTATGCAGGTCCTTTTGCGCCGGACAAAAAACAACCCGGTTTTAATCGGCGAAGCCGGAACCGGCAAAACCGCTATCGTGGAAGGATTGGCGCAAAGGATTATTTCGGGCGATGTGCCGGATAATTTAAAAAATAAAGAAATTGTGAGCTTGGATCTGGGCTCTTTAGTCGCCGGTTCAAAATTCCGGGGCGAATTTGAAGACCGCTTAAAAGCCGTCTTAAAAGAAATAAAATCCCAAGGCGGAAAAATCATTCTCTTTATTGATGAACTCCATACTCTTGTCGGCACCGGCGCTTCTGAAGGCGCGATGGACGCTTCCAATATGCTAAAACCGGCTCTGGCTCGCGGCGAACTGCGCACTATCGGCGCGACCACGACCAAGGAATACCAAAAATACATAGAAAAAGACGCGGCTTTGGAAAGAAGATTCCAGCCGATTTACGTGGCCGAACCAAGTATTGAAGATACTATCTCCATCCTGCGCGGCATTAAAGAAAAATATGAAGTCCATCACGGCGTCCGCATTACGGACGACGCTTTAATCGCGGCCGCCAAACTTTCCAGCCGCTATATTACGGACCGGTTCTTGCCGGATAAAGCCGTGGACTTAATGGACGAAGCGACTTCTTCTTTGCGCATGGAAATTGATTCTATGCCAGAAGACCTTGATAAATTAAAAAGAGAAATAAAACGTCTGGAAATCGCCAAAGCCGGCTTAAAAACCGACAAAGACGGCGCTCCGGAATCCGGTAAATTAAAAACCATAAACAAGGAACTGGCCCAGCTTAAAGAAAAAGCCAACCAGCTGGAACTGCACTGGCGCAATGAAAAAGAAATAATTTCAAAAATCCGGGAATCAAAAAGAAAAATTGACGAGTTAAAATCCCAGGCCGAAATTATTGAACGCAAAGGCGATGACTTAACCCGCGTGGCGGAAATCCGCTACAGCTTAATCCCCGACCTGGAAAAAGAAGTAAAAAACCAGGAGGAAGAACTAATAAGAATCCAGAAAAAAGGCCAGCATATTTTAAAAGAAGAAGTTGACGAGGAAGATATTGCCAAAGTCGTTTCCCGCTGGACCGGCGTCCCGGTTTCAAAAATGCTGGAAAGTGAAATAAAAAAATTAGGCCAGGCCGAGGAAGAGCTTAAAAAATCCGTAGTCGGCCAGGACCAGGCGATTAAAGCCGTGGCGAACGCCATCCGCCGCTCCCGCGCCGGTATTAGCGAAGAAAAAAAGCCGATCGGCTCTTTCCTTTTTGTGGGCCCGACCGGCGTCGGCAAAACCGAACTGGCTAAATCTCTGGCTAAGTTTATGTTTAATGATGAAAACTCTTTGCTCCGGCTTGATATGAGCGAATTTATGGAAAAACACAGCGTCGCCAAAATTATCGGCTCTCCCCCGGGTTATGTCGGCTATGAAGAAGGCGGGCAATTAACGGAAAGAATCCGGCACCGCCCTTATAGCGTAATCCTGTTTGATGAAATAGAAAAAGCCCACCCGGAAATGTTTAATATCTTACTCCAGATCTTAGATGACGGCCGCTTGACCGACGCGAAAGGCCGGGTCGTTAATTTTAAGAATACTATTATTATTATGACTTCAAACTTAGGCAATGAAGTAATCAAGCAATACTCCATTGGTTTTCATGATGGCAGCAATGAAAAAGAAAGCCGGGACAATCGCGGCGAGGAAATGAAGGAAAAAATTGATAAAATCCTTAAAGAAAATTTCAAGCTGGAATTCTTAAACCGGATTGATGAAATCGTGGTTTTTAAGAGCTTAGATAAGGAAGCTCTGGAAAAAATCGTTGACTTGGAACTGGATAAAGTGCAGACCAGATTAAAAAACAAAGAAATCGGCTTAAAGATAAGCCCGAAAGTAAAAAAGATGCTGGCGGAAAAGGGTTATGACATAACTTTCGGCGCCCGGCCCTTAAAGCGCATTATCCAGAATATGATTTTGGACGAGCTAGCTTTAGAAATTATTGAAGGAAAAATTAAGGGCGGAGATGATGTCTTAATTGATTTGGGGTTGAAAGACAAGGTGATGATGAAAGTCAAATAAAATAATATAAAAATAAAATAATAAAATAAAAAAGACCTGATATTTTATATTAAAAGACGGGTCTTTTTTAATAATCATAAGTTTGAAAAATTACAAGAGTTGACAAATAACCAATAAAGAGTACAATAATTGCCAGTCAGATGAAGGATGTCCCTTCGTCAGTTAACAATCCTTTCAGAAAGGAGCTGACCATGTCAGAAGAAAAAAAGTATGGCATGCTCGGTCGCATTGTGAGCTTATTGATGACGGTTCCCGAGATGTACGGAACTCTCGTCGATCTGCTAAAAAAGTTGAACAGTGATGACGGCGCGTTTTGGATTTTTGCGTTGAAGAAAATGCTCCGCAAACAAAGACCGCCAGCTTTTTTGGAAGTTTGGCGAAAGATTAAATTAGGCGGGGATTTCAGAACTCCCAATGACGCCGAAAATCTGGTGAAAACCAGTGGCCTGGAATCTTGTTCTGGTCCTAATAGAATTGGATCCTTGATCTGGAAGTTAAAAGAGGAGATGAAAGAAATCAATTTGGGCCAAGAGTTTGATTTAGTTCTTTACACGACTCCTGATCTTGTCGGGGAGAAACGTGAAGTGACTGCGGAAGAAATTTGCGCCGCTGCCGATTGGATCGGCTTGAAGTGTTGCTCAACCTGGATGGCTCCAAAACTTCGGTTGGACTATGAAGACCAACCCGAGGGAGAACAATTGCTTATGATTATGGTTGTAAATACTGGGTACGTTGTATTCCATATTGGCCGAAACGACACGGGGTTGTATATTTTGCATTCCATTGAAGGATGCCACAGAAGTTATATTCCTGATGCCAAGTGGGTGTTTGTCCGACCGCGCACGAAGTGACGTAAGCCCCATGCGGAGAATCTCGCGTGAAATACCGTGAAATAATAACGATAAGCCCTGAACTGGAGACAGATTAGGGCTTTTTTCTTTTCTGCAATTTAATTTGAATGCCTTATTTGTAGTATTTGTAGCTGTAATTTGTCTTAAAGTTAAACGTATACTATAATAGAATTAAGATTTAAGAATTAAGAATATTTACAGAAATTCTAAGCTCTAAATCCTAAACTCTAAACAAACTCTAAATTCAAATCACCAAATTCTCTAAACCGCTGTTTGGAATTTTGGATTTTAGTAATTAGGATTTGTTTAGGATTTAGAATTTCGGATTTAGAGTTTAAATGTTCATATGGAGAATAATAAAATTAAATTAACTATCGCCCTGTTTACCGTTGTCTGTTTACTATTTACTGCTAAAGTTTCTTTAGCCGACGACAATTTCAACCCTAATTACATAATCGGCGACTCGGAAATTCTTGATTATACGGCAATGGATTTAGAAGAAATAAAGGAATTTCTAAACTTAAAGGGTGGATACCTGGCTAATTATTCCTGCGCTGACCCGGACGGAAAAATTATGACAGCGGCGGAAATAATTTACAACCGGGCGACCACTAATTTAGTCAATCCTAAATTTTTATTAGCCCTTCTCCAAAAAGAGCAAAGTTTAATTGAGGATACTTCCCCGAAGCAAAGCCAGCTGGATTGGGCGACCGGGTACGGCTGCCCGGATGGCGGCGGCTGTAATTCGCGCTGGCAGGGATTCTGGAAGCAGGTTAATAGCGCTTCTCTCCAGTTCCGCGACTATATGGATAACCCTCATCTTTACACTTATAAAGCCGGGGAAACTTACACTTTCACTAATCCTTACTCTACTACGGCGACCGGTACCACAATCGTCACTCCCTATAATAAAGCTACGGCCGCCCTTTATAATTACACGCCGCATGTCTATAATGGCAATTATAATTTTTACAATATCTGGCAAAGATATTTTACGCGGGAATACTATGACGGCGCTTTATTGCAGGCCGATGGTGAAGCCGGCGTTTGGCTGATTCAAAACGGCAAAAAACGGCCGTTCTTGACTAAAGCCGCCTTAACTTCAAGATTTGACCCAAATAAAGTCGTTATCGTCAATAAATCCGATCTGGATAAATATCCTGATGGGGCGACGATTAAATTCCAAAATTATTCTTTAATCCGCTCTCCGCGCGGAACCGTCTTTCTCTTGGTGGATGATAAACGGCACGGTTTTGCTTCTACCGAAGCTTTCCGAAAAATCGGCTATAATCCGGAGGAAATTATGGAGGCCGGCTGGGATGATATAAATTCTTATATTGAGGGAAAGCCTCTGACCGCCACTTCCACTTACCCGGCCGGAGCGCTTCTGCAGGATAAAAAAACCGGCGGAATTTACTGGGTCTATGAAGGAACAAAAGCCCCTGTCTGGGACGCGACTTTCTTAAAAACTAAATTTAAAGGCAAAAAAATAACTCCGGTAGCGGCCGGAGAACTGGATGATTATGAAACAATAAGCCCGATTTTATTTGACGACGGGGAATTAGTAAAATCAACGAACTCACAGGCGGTTTATTTAATCGTTGATGGGCAGAAAAGACCATTTTCTTCCGGAAAAATCTTTGAAGATCTCGGCTATAAATGGACTAATATTATCACTATCTCTCCCAAAGTCCTTTATCTCTACCCCGAAGGGCTACCGATAACCGAAGCCACTAATAAAGAATAACGCTTAGAAAATCATTTTTTATATTTTATTTTTAATTTTTTATTTTTGCTCTATGTCCATCGTCTTCGCCGCCATCACCCCTCATCCCCCAATTCTTATTCCGGCTATCGGCAAAGAAAATTTGAGTAAACTAAAAAACACCAGCGAGGCTTATCAGGAGCTGGAAGAAAGTCTTTATGTCCGCGAGGCGGAAACAATAATTATTATCTCTCCCCACGGCCTTATTTCTTCCGGGTCTTTCACTATGAATTTAAGCCCGGAATTTATTTTAAGTTTTGAAGACTTCGGCGACTTAGTCACAAAAATGAAACTAGTGGGCGATATCGGGTTGGCTTATAAAATCAGGGAAAGTTTAGAAACTAAAGCCCCGTTGCAGCTAATCAGCGAACCGAATCTTGACCATGGCAGCGGCGTTCCTCTTTTTCTCTTAGCCCAGGGCTTGAAAAACGCTAATTTCCAAAGAAGGCAGGCAAAAATTATTCCCCTTTATTACTGCGGCCTTGATTTAGAAGCTCATTTCCAGTTCGGCCAGCTTCTGAAAAAAGAGCTTCTGGCCAGTAAAAACCGGATTGGCGTAATCGCTTCCGGCGATCTGTCGCACCGGCTTACTAAAGACGCTCCGGCCGGCTACTCCCGCCAAGGCGCGAAGTTTGATAAAAAATTGATTGAATACCTAAAGAATAAAAAAACCTCGGAAATCATTAAAATGAATGAAAAATTAATTTCCGATGCCGGCGAATGCGGCCTTAAATCTATTGCCATCCTTTTAGGAATTCTTGACGGCATTAAATACGAACCGCGAATTTTATCTTATGAAGGCCCATTTGGGGTCGGCTATTTAACCGCCGAATTTATTTTTGACTAATCAGCTTAAAAAAATATTTCCATTTAGCTCCGGTTCGGCAAAGTTCTTTGGTTTCGTTTAAGCATCTCTCAATATAAGACCTCGGATTTTCTTTGCAAACCTTAAAAACCGCGCTCCGCTTAAAATTCGGAATGCCCAATTCCTTTATTATCCTTAAAGCTAAATCTTGCCACTCGTATGCCGGTGGCTTTTTTGCTGGCTGCCTGGCTTTAAAAATATCCTTTAGTTGTTCAAACCCTTTGTCTTCTGGCATAATTACATTATAGCATTTCCATTATAACTTAATAGTTGATGATTTAACAGATTTATTGCTATAATATAGTCAAGCCACAAAAAAGTTTTATTCGTAAATTCGCCCGCCTGCTTAGAATGCGAAACATTTCTGGCAGGTAAAAAATTATGTCTAAAATATTACCTATAATAAAAAATCCCAGTCCCCTCCTTAGGGAAAAATCAAAAGAGATTGATCTGAAAAAAATAAAGCCGAATGAATTGAAAGAATTAAAGGAACTTTGCGCTGATATGATAAAAACCATGAAAGAAAAAGACGGAGTCGGGCTGGCCGCCCCGCAAGTTGGAAAAAATATCCGCCTGATTACTATCAATACGAAAGACGGACCGAAGATTATGATCAATCCGAAAATTACGGGAAAGTCCTGGGCCAAAGAATGGAACGAAGAGGGCTGCCTTTCCGTCCCTGGCATTTACGGCAAAGTAAGGAGAAATAAAAAAATAAACTGCGTTTATTTTGATAAAAAGGGGCAGAAAACAAAAATACAGGCCGAGGGCCTGCTTTCCTTTGTTATCCAGCATGAGACTGACCATTTAGATGGAGTTCTATTTATTGATAAAGCCAAAGAGATTAAAAAAATCAAGGCGATTTAGATGCTATACGGGAATTAAGAATTATGAATTAGGGGGTTCGTTGTTCTTTCTTTTTTTTATAAAAATTATTATTACCACTAATAAGCCCAAAGCTATAAAAAACCAGGAAATTTCTTTGTAATATTCGGCCAGAAGTTCCTGATTAGCTCCGAAGGCATAGCCCAAAATAGCTAAAATTATTATCCAGATAGCTGAACCTAAAGTCGTAAAAAAAACAAAACTTTTAAAATTCATCCGGGCAAATCCGGCCGGCAGAGATATAAGTTGCCTCACCACCGGCACTAAACGGCCGACTAAAGTGGAAATATTGCCATAACGCAGGAAAAAATCTTCGGATTTTTTTATTTTGGCCGAGTTAAGAAAAAAAAGTTTGCTCACTCTATGGTCAGCGATTTTATAAATTATAAGCCGGCCCAGATAAAAAGCTAAAGCGTAATTTATTACCGCTCCGATTAAACTGCCGATAATTCCGAATAAAACCACCAGATAAATATTCATCTCGCCCTGGGAGGCGAGGTAAGCCGCCGGCGGAATAACAATTTCGGATGGGAAAGGAATGAACGAGCTTTCAATCGCCATTAATAAAACTATGCCGCCGTAGCCCATATCGTGGCTAATGGATAAGAAAAAATTTATAAAATCAAGCATAGACTCAAAGTAAAAAGTTCTTAAAGTTTATAAAGTTATAAAGTCGCCTGATTAATAATATCCCAAAAACTTTATGAACTTTATAACTTTACAAACTTTCAACTGGCATTAAGAAACTCCATACAAATAATATAACAATAATCCCTCAATATGTCTAACCAGTCGCCAATAAAAATTATCTTCGCCGGCACGCCCGACTTCGCTGTCCCGGGTTTTAAGGCAATCCTTAACGATAAAAATTTTAAAATATTATCCGTAATTACCCAACCGGATAAACCAACCGGCCGAAAGCAAATTCTTACTCCGTCAGCCATAAAAATTGAAGCGCAAAAAAATAATATTCCTGTTTGGCAGCCGAATAAAATAGCCGAGATTAAAGAAGAAATAAAAAAAGCAGACCCCGACTTGGTTGTTTTAATAGCTTACGGCCAAATAATCCCGCAGGAAATCTTGGATATTCCCCGCTTTGGCTGGATTAATGTCCATGGTTCGCTCCTGCCTCGCTGGCGCGGCGCGGCCTGTGTCCAGGCCCCGATTTTGGCTGGCGATAAAAAAACCGGAATTACCATAATGAAAATAGCCAAAGGCCTTGACACCGGCCCGATTTTAAAGCAAACTGAAATAAAAATAGACCCGGAAGAAACCGCCGAAACTCTGCATGATAAATTAGCAAGGATGGGAGCGGAAATT
>JAQTSG010000015.1 GCA_028711415.1 Patescibacteria group bacterium
AAAGCCAAAGTGAAAGAAGGAAATCTCGCTTTTATTTCCCAGTCCGGAGCAATCGGGAGCGCGGTTCTTGATTGGCTGCAGGATAAAAATATCGGTTTTTCCCGTTTTATAAGTTTAGGCAACCAGTCGGCGATGAGGGAAAATGATTTTCTTGAATTTTTCTTAAAAGATAAAAAAACTGATTTTGTCCTGGCTTAGCTGGAAGAGATGGAAGATGGGGAAAAGTTTATGGAGATTGTTTCCCGCTTGGCAAAAATTAAGCCGGTGGCGGTTTTAAAAGCCGGGAAGTCGCGGGCTGGCCAAGAAGCCGCTTTATCCCATACCGGCAGTTTAGCCGGATCTTCTCAGGCGGTTGAGGCCGGATTAAAAAGAGCCGGCGCTATCAGCTTATCCGCTTTGGACGATTTATTTAATTTGCTTACGCTTTGGCAAAGAAAAACAAAATACAATAATTCCGATTTGTTTGTCGTTTCTAACGCCGGCGGGCCTTTGGTCGTAGCTATGGATTCTTTAGAAAAAAATAATCTTGTTCTCGGAAAATTTTCTTCCGGACTGGTTGATAGCTTAAAGGAAAAAATGCCCGAGCTATCAAATATTCGGAATCCGCTTGATATTCTGGGAGACGCGGGAGCGGACAGGTACGAAAAAGCTTTAGGCGAAATTTTAAAAGAAAAATACATTTCTAATTTATTAATTCTCCTCACTCCGCAGACGGCTACGGAAATAGAAAAGACCGCGGAGATTATCGCGGACTTAGGCAAAAAATATCCGGACAAAATGATTTGCACGAGTTTCATCGGCGGGGAGGCGGTAGAAAAAGTAAAAAGCATTTTAGCCGAAGGCAAGATCGCTAATTTTTCTTATCCGGAGCAGGTGCTGGCCGCCCTGGGCCGGTTTTTGAATTACCAGGCGCGGGCCTCTGAAATAAAGCCCTTTAATATGAGGCGGCCGGCCGCTGTTTTGGGAAAGAAGGAAAATAAGCAGGCGGATTATCTTGAATCTTTTAAGCTTCTGGAAAAATATAAAATTCCTTTTGTGAAAACTTTGGCGATAAAGGATGAGAGCGATTTAAAAAATCTGAATTATCCGATCGTTTTGAAGGCGGTCGGTCCGGAAATAATTCATAAGACGGAAAGCAATTTAATTCTGGATTTAAAAAGTCCGGAGGAAGCGCTGGCGGCTTTGAAAAAATTAAAAACAGGAGCCGGAGATTATGTTATCGCCCAGGAGATGAATAAAGGGGGAGAGGAAGTGATTATTGGTTTTAAGCGCGACCAGCATTTCGGCCCGATTATAATGGTTGGCGCCGGCGGAATTTACGCGGAAATCTGGCAGGACGCGCAACTGGAAGTAGAAGATGTGACCCAAGACCGGGCAATCGCGATGATAAAGAATTTAAAAATTTATCCGATTCTGGCGGGCGCGCGCGGCCAGGAAGCCGGCGATATCGGGACTTTGGCCGAAACAATTGTTAAGGTCGCCCGCTTGGCGCGGGAAAATCCGGATATACAAGAACTGGATATTAATCCTTTATTTATAAAGAGAAGCGGGGTATTAGCCGTTGACATTAGAGTGATAACTTAATTTGTGTTATGATTTGTGGATTTGTAATTTGTAATTATGATAAGACGTTTATTCAACGGACAAATCAATAATATAACTGTGGCGGCGGGTCTGGTGGGGTTTTCCTCATTAGTAAGCCGTTTTTTAGGCGTTTTTCGGGATAGGATTTTAGCCGGAGAATTCGGAGCCGGGGATACTTTGGACGTTTATTACGCCGCTTTCCGGATTCCGGACGCGATTTTTAATTTACTGGTTTTAGGGGCTTTGTCCGCCGGGTTTATTCCAATTTTTGTCGGGCTCCTTAAAAATCCTTTGGATAAAATTACCGGTTTTTTTTCGGGTGAGGAAAATAAAAAGGCCTGGACACTGGCGAGTAATGTTTTAAATATTTTAATTTTAGGTCTTTTGGTCCTCTGCGGCTTAGGGATAATTTTTGCTCCTGGTTTGACTAAACTAATTACTCCCGGCTTTTCTCCGGAAAAGCAGGCCCTAACCGTCGCTTTGACCCAGATAATGTTTCTCTCACCTCTCTTTTTGGGAATTTCCGCGGTTTTAGGCGGGGTCTTGCAGTCTTTTAAAAGATTTTTCGTCTATTCTCTGGCGCCGATAATGTATAATGTCGGGATTATCATCGGCGCTTTATATTTTGCGCCGGTTTGGGGAATCTATGGCCTGGCCTGGGGCGTGGTTTTGGGGGCCCTCTTTCATATGCTTATCCAGCTGCCGACCACGATTGCCTTGGGTTTCCGGCACAGTTTAAAGATTGATTTTAAAAATTCCGATTTAAGAAAAATCGGAGCCATGATGATCCCGCGGACAATGAGCTTAGCTATCTCTCAGATAAATTTAGTGGTGATTACGATTATCGCTTCCACTTTGGCGGTCGGCTCTTTAGCGGTTTTTAATTTAGCTAATAATCTCCAGTCTTTTCCAGTCGGCATTTTCGGTATTTCCTTTGCCATTGCCGCTTTTCCCGCTTTTTCCGCCGTGGCTTTTTCTAAAAAAGATTTAATCGCCAGTTTTTCCTCAACCCTGCGCCAAATTTTATTTTTTATTGTCCCGTCCACGGTCTTGCTTATTACTTTGCGCGCCCAGATTATCCGCGTTATTTTCGGCACCGGCCGTTTTGACTGGGAAGATACGGTTTTAACTATGAACGCTTTGGCTTTTTTCTCTTTGTCTCTTTTTGCCCAGGCCTCTCTACCGCTTCTCGTGCGGGCGTTTTATGCCCGGCATGATTCAAAAACCCCGTTTCTTATCGGCTTATTTTCCGCCCTTGTTAATGTCGCTCTTTCCTTGTGGCTGGCTAACCGATTAGGGGTAGAAGGTTTGGCCTTGGCTTTTTCCCTTTCTTCCATTCTTAATTTTATTCTCCTCTGGCTGGCTCTGCGGTTTTCTCTCGGTAATATGGACGAGATAAGAATTTTAATCTCGGTGATAAAGTTTTCCGCGGCCGGACTGGCTTGCGGAATTACGGTTCAGGGCATGAAAATAATCATCTGGCCGTTTATTGATATGACTAAATTTTGGGGAGTTTTAACCCAGGGGCTTGTTGCCGGCCTGATTGGCTTATTTATTTATGCCGCCGTTTGTTCATTTCTCAAGAGTGAAGAATTTATGGCTGTCTGGACCCCGATTAAATGTAAGCTTTGCCGTTTGCCTTTCAAAAAAGTTACGACCGATGATCAGGGGGAAGCGAGGGGAATCTAGGCGATGCCAAATTTTAAATTTTTAATGACGAATTTAGAACATAGAGTTTAATTTAAGAATAGAAGGAAGTGTATGGATATTTCTAAGAGTATAAAGCTAGGGTTTTCGACGGGGTGCTTTTATCAGTTTATGTCTCCTTTATCTAAGGAAGCGATTTCGGTTTGCCGCGACTTTGGTTTTAACGCGATTGAATTAGGCGTCACTTCCCTTGCTGATGTTAGCTTACTTGAGAAAATAACGAAAAAGGATTTAGCAAATTTTAAATACATATCTATTCATGGCCCAGGGCATGACGTTATGAGAGCGGTGGACGCGAAAGAGCATAAAAGAATCTTGGATATTTTTCAAAGAATTTATAAAAAGTTGAATTTTAACTGCTTGGTTTTGCATCCGGGAGAATGGATAGCTGATTGGGAAATTTTTAAAAATTACTCGTTTCCGATCGCCTTTGAAAATATGGACTGGCGCCATAAAATCGCTTCCGATGTAAAGGGCTTAAAAGAAATATTTTCCCATAAAAATTTTAAAATGGTCTTAGATTTAAATCATTGCTATACGCATGACCCGACGCTAAAGTTGGCCGCCGATATTTACAAAGAATTTAAAAACATAATAAGGCATTATCATTTAAGCGGCATCGGCCAGTCAGACCACGACCCTCTTTATCGCTCGCAAGGGTTGAAAATTATTAAAGCTATTCCTAATCTTAACCTGCCGATTATTATTGAATGCAAGTTTAAAGATTTGGAGGACGCGCGGAAAGAAGCGGAGTACGTGAAGAGAGAATTACGAATTAAGATTTAAGAATTAAGAATATTTAGGTATATAGGTGCGTATATACGTCCGTATATAGGTAAGATACTTTTATGGAGAAATACACGCGAAAATTAAACAAGGTGGCAAGCCATAGCTTTTCTATAATTTTACCTAAGGAAATTATTACTAAATACGGCTGGAAAGAAAAACAAAAACTGGCCGTGGTTGATAAAGGCCATGGACGGCTGGAAATTAGAGATTGGCGGAAGAGGTAGGGTCGGGATTTTAGGATTCTTGGGATAAGGAGCTTAGCTCCGAAGCTTCGGAGCTAAGCTCCTTTTATTCCGCGCCAGTCCGCGTCAGTCCGTATTGGTCAGCATCATTAGTATTGACATTTTTTAAGTTTAGGTTTAATATCTAATATTAATATAAAAAATGCTTTTTCGATCTATCGCAAAGGAAAAAACGATGAAAAAGATAAGAGTTCTTTTGATTGTAAGTCATAAAGACGATTTCTTACTCAGGGGACTGGTTACCCACTCGGCGCGCATCAGAGCAATCGATATTATCGATATAAGCGCAGCTATTAATTCGGGCGAGGCGGTATTAACTGAAATTTGTAGAGATTCTGAAAGATTTTTCAGAATGGCTGATATTGTTATTTATATCGCCGATCCTGCCGGCTTCGTTGCTTTTGCGGGTACGGCGATGGAATTTAGAAAACCTTTTGTTGCCAGCACTAATAGTTATAAGATTACCGACAAAGGAACTATTCTAATAGTTTCCGAAACTATTCCTTGCGTTCTCGTAAGACCCGGCTCATCTCCAGAAGAGTATGCTAAGAAATTGGCCGAAGCGACTATTTCGGTACTTGGGGAGAATCCCGGTTTATATGCTCTTGAAGACGATAAGTAATGATAAGGGGCGGACAGAGATGTTCGCCCTGTTTTTATTCCGCAAAAGTCCGCCTAAGTCTGTGTTAGTCTGTGTTAGTCCGTGTTCGTTAGTTGACCAAAAGGGTAAAAAAAGATAAGATGATAATGAAGGTGAGATTGGCTAATCTCACCTTCATTAAATATTTTTATGAATAATATACGAAATTTCGCTATTTTGGCCCATATTGACCACCCGCCTACGCCAAGGCTTCGGCGGGCGAGACTCAAATAATTCACGAAAGGAAATTTTATGACGAATATTAGAAATTTTTGTATTATCGCGCACATTGATCATGGCAAGTCAACTTTAGCTGACCGGATGCTGGAAATCACCGGCACGATTGAGAAAAGAAAAATGAAAGAGCAGTTTCTGGACAGGATGGACATAGAAAGGGAAAGGGGAATAACGATAAAGCTCCAGCCCGTAACTATGGAATATAACGGCTATGTCCTGAATCTGATTGATACCCCCGGTCATGTTGATTTTTCCTATGAAGTTTCCCGCTCTTTGGCCGCGGTGGAAGGAGCGGTTTTATTAGTGGATGCGACCCAGGGGATTCAGGCCCAGACTTTAGCCAATCTCTTTTTGGCCATAGAGCAGAATTTAGTTATTATTCCGGTAGTCAATAAAATAGATTTGCCGGCCGCGGATATAGAAAAAACTAAAGAGGAAATTATAAAATTAATCGGCTGCGCGGAAGAAGAAATAATTTTGTCTTCAGGCAAAACCGGCCAAGGCGTAAAAGAAATATTAGAAGCGGTGGTAAGCCGCGTGCCGGCGCCGGAGACGGGCGGTGATACGCGGCTGCGGGCTTTGATTTTTGATTCTAACTATGACGAATATCGGGGAGTGGTCGCGCATGTCCGGGTTATGGACGGAGAAATAAAAAAAGGAGATAAAATTTTTTTGCTGGCCACGAAAGCGAAAAGCGAAGCTTTGGATATCGGCATCTTTAAACCGGAATATAAATCTACGGGCGAATTAAAAGTCGGGGAAATTGGCTATATTGTTACTGGTTTTAAAAATGTAAGCGAATGCCGGGTGGGAGACACCGTGACGATTGCCGATTGCCGATTGCCGATTGCCGATTTAACGGCGTTGCATGGCTATAAAGAAGTGAAGCCGATGGTGTTTGCCGGAGTTTTTCCTCGGGAAGGCAATGACTTTGAGGATTTAAGGGAGGCGATGGAAAAATTAAAATTAAATGACGCGGCTTTGACTTATGAGCCGGAAAGCTCCGAGGCCTTAGGATTTGGCTTTCGCTGCGGCTTTTTGGGGCTTCTCCACTTAGAAATTTTTCAGGAACGGCTGCGGCGGGAGTATAACTTATCTTTAATCGTGACTTTGCCGAGCGTCGCTTATAGAGTTCATAAAACTAACGGTGAGGAAATAGTTATCCGCACTCCGCAGAAATTGCCGGATCAGGCGGAAATAAGGGAGGTGAAAGAGCCGTGGGTGTCTCTGGATGTGGTTACCCCAAAAAATTATATGGGCGCGGTGATGGAGCTGGCCCGGGAGAAAAGGGGAGCTTATAAAAATACGGAATATCTGGAAAAAGACACGGTTATTCTCCATTATGAAATACCGATGGCCGCAATTTTAACTGATTTTTATGATAAAATAAAAAGTATCAGCTCGGGCTATGCTTCTATTAATTATGATTATCTGGATTACCGGCCGGCTGATGTGGTGAAACTTGATATTTTAGTGGCCGAAGACATAGTTGAGGCCTTGTCTATGATTACTTATCGCGATGAAGCTTTTCGGGAAGGCAAGAAAATAGTGGAAACTTTAAAAGAAACTTTGCCGAAACAAATGTTTGTCCTGAAAATGCAGGCGGCGATTGGCGGTAAAGTCATTGCCGCGGAAAGATTATCGGCTATGCGCAAGGACGTAACCGCTAAACTTTACGGCGGGGACGTGAGCCGGAAAAGAAAATTACTGGAAAAGCAGAAAAAAGGCAAGAAAAAAATGCTGGCCGCCGGGAAGGGAAGCGTGGAAATTCCGCCGGAAGCGTTCGTGAAAATATTAAAACGGTAAAACACGAAGGACACGAAAAAACACGAAGGAAACGAATGATATTTCCATAATTTAATAAATAATAAAATATGTATCAAGGAGGGGAAATAAGTAAATTAATTCGTTTCTTCGTTTTTATTCGTTAATTTCGTGTATTTTATATGAAACAAAGAAAAATAATAAAAATCGTTTGGACCATAGTGTCAGTTTTAATAATTCTTTCCATGGTAATTTGGACAATCGGCTTGGCCTTAATGTAGGATGATGCTAATAATGAGAATGCCGCGAATTACGAATTATGCGAATAATTAAGAAGTATGGAAAAGATCTGGCAAGTAATGCCTAAAATTGATAATGATTTTATAAAGAAATATCCCGAATATAATCGGGTGGTTTTGCAGTTGCTTTTTAATCGGAATCTGAAAGACAAGAAAGAGATGGAGAAATTTTTAAATCCTTCGGCCGATGATTTCTTTGACCCGTTTTTATTTAACCAGATGGCGGCCGGGGTTGATTTGATAATTAAGCACATTAAAGCCGGAAATAAGATTGTCGTTTACGGGGATTATGATGCTGACGGCGTGACTTCCACCGCTATTTTATCCGAGGTTTTAACAATCCTTAAAGCTAAAATCGAAATCTATATTCCGGACCGGGCGAGCGAAGGTTATGGCTTAAATAAAAAAGCGATTGATGAGTTTATAAAAAACGACTTAAAATTAATTATTACCGTTGACGGCGGCATCAGGAATAAAGAGGAGGTAGAGTATGCTCGAGAGAAGGGTTTAGATATTATTATTACCGATCATCATGTCGCGCCGGAAGAAAAAGATTTGCCGGGTTGCCTTCTAATTAACCCGAATGTGGAGAAAGAAAATTATCCTTTTAAAAATTTAGCCGGAGCGGGCGTAGCGGCAAAGTTGGCCGAGGCGATAATAAGCCAGGCAAAATTAGGAGAAGGAATAAAGCAAAAATTAAGGGAACAAATTCTTGATTTAGCCGCGGTCGGCACCATCGCCGACTGCGTGAGTTTACTGGGCGAGAACAGGATTTTGGTAAAAGAAGGATTAAAAGTTTTAAATAAAAATAAAAGAGTGGGTTTAGGAGAACTGATAAAAGTGGCGCAAGTTAACGGCCAGATTGAAGAATGGAATATCGGTTTTCAGATTGCCCCGCGGCTTAACGCCGCCGGCCGGATGGAGCATGCCAATACCGCTTTTGAGCTGCTTGTAACTAAAAATCAGGAAGAGGCGGAAGCTTTGGCCAGAAGATTAAATAACCGGAATATGGATCGGCAGAAAATTACCGAGGAGATATTGGCGGCAATAGAGAAAAAAATTACCACCGGAGCTGAAGATAAAATAATTATCGGGGTTTGTCCTTTAGACAAAGAAAAGGAGCAGGAAGTTTGGAACGAAGGCGTAATCGGCTTGGTGGCCGGAAAACTTTGCGATAAATATTATCGGCCGGCTTTGGTAATAACTAAAGGCAAAGACGGCTATAAAGGTTCCGGCCGGAGCATCGGAGAATTTAACATTATTGCCGCCCTGGAAGAAGGTAAAGAATTTTTAGAAAGATACGGCGGGCATCCGGCGGCCTGCGGTTTTTCCTTAAAAGAAAAAAATCTGGAAAAATTTACTGATAAGATGAAAAAACTTGCCGAGATAAAATTGGCCAAAGCGGATCTGCGGCCGAAACTGGAAATAGAAGCCGAACTGGATTTGGGAGAAGTTGACGCTAATTTGATAAAAGACATAGTTAGTTTTTCTCCTTTTGGCCAGGATAATCCGAAACCGAAATTTGTTAGTTTCGGGGCGCAAATCAGAGACATGGTAAATATGGGAATTGACGGCCAGCACATAAAATTCCGATTTAACGGGCTCTGGGCCGTGGCTTTTGGCCGAAGCGAGGAGTGGAAAAATTTTAAGATTGGTGATAAGGTTGACATAGTTTATTACGCGGAGAATAATAATTTTAACGGCCGGAGCGAGGTGCAGTTGAAGCTGGTGGACGTGAAAATGAATAATGAATAAAAACCATGACCACGAACTACATAAAAAATACCTTTAAGGTAAAGGATCTAGTATTTAATTCTTTTGAGAAGAGTATTAAAATTTTCTCAAGTGTTATTTTTGTTAGCTATGTGGTTGGTTTTATATGCTGGAATATATATTTAGGAAAGTTTGGTTTTTTTGAATATAATTTATTAGAAACCAGATATATTTCCGCAGGTCTTCTATTTCTATTTATATTTCTATTATTATTTATATTTTTTTATTATTTAATTGCAATATTAAGTTTAGTTATACGGGGAATGATTAGCTTATTTATATATGCGATGATACAATTATTAGTATTATTTAAGAAAGAGAATAATAGCTTAGCTGAAAGAGGTCATAATTATATAAAAGAAAATAGATATGAGGTAATATATGCCAAGAGAGATATTGTAGCAATTTTTTTACTGACTTTGATTATTTTAATATTCTATTTCAATAATATTTTTGTAAAAATCCCTCAATATTTAGGTGGAGCTAGGCCCTTTACGGCTTCGATTATTGGAAATGGGGAACAAATAAAGTATCTTCAGAATTTCAATATTGGAAGCTATGCCAATGAAGATATTGATCCAGTGCAGACACAGCCAATTTGCGTGCTTTATCAAAGTAAAGATCATTTTATTATTGGTGTATTACAGATTATTGATTCAAAAGACAATATGATTGGAGTTTGGAGGGGGGGTGGTAGAAGGGTTTTGCTAATTAGTAAGGAGTTAGCTGGAAATTTGCAGACAAGAGGAGGGGCTGTTTCCGAGATAGACTGTTCTAATATAAAATTTACGGATACTTAATTTATGCAGGCTAATAGAAAACTTACAATATATACGGACGGCGGCGCGCGGGGTAATCCCGGACCGGGCGGGATTGGCGCGGTGATTTATGATGAGAATAAAAAAAAGTTGGCGGAAATTTCCGAACATATCGGCCACTCCACCAATAACCAGGCCGAGTACAAAGCCGTAATTGCCGCTCTGAAAAAAGCTAAGGAATTAGGCGGAGAGGAGCTGGAATTTTATTTGGACAGCGAACTGGTGGTTAAACAATTAAAAAGAGAGTATAAAGTTAAGGACAAAGATTTAGCGCCTTTATTTTTGCAGATTTATAATTTAGAAATTGGTTTTAAAAAAATTAGTTTTCACCATGTGCCGCGGGAAAGAAATAAAGAAGCGGACGCGCTGGCGAATCAAGCGATGGACCGGGGGATTTAGGAATTAGGAATTAAGAATTATGAATTAAGAATAATTTATGGGCATTAAAGTGGAATTTAATCCGGATTTAGCGTTACGAAATATTTCAGAATTTAAAAATGGAAATAGAAAAGCGGAAGAATGCATTCCGGAAAATTTAGAAGCCGGAAAAATTTATCCTTTTCTTAAAAAAGAACAGAGGAATTATTGGCTATCCGGAGAAATTCCCTTGCTTGAAACCAGGGGCAATGAAAATTTATCAAGGCCAAAGGCCAGTATTATAATTTTAGAAGCCACGCATTTTGTTGAAAACAGCGAAATTTGGACGAAAGGCAAATATAAAGTGGTTGAAGTGTTTAATGATGAAAATATACATTTTGAAGGTTTTGACAAAATATGATTTATGTAGAGACGCATGATTATGCGTCTATGATTATGTGTCTGTACAAGGCAATTAGGAATCAGGATTCTGTTTAAATCTGTCTAAATCCTATGCTAAAATGAGAAACGGGAATGGGCTTATAGCTCAGTTGGTTAGAGCGTACGGTTCACATCCGTAAGGTCAGAGGTTCGAGCCCTCTTAAGCCCACAGTTTACAGGTTTTTACCCGGTCGAATGACCGGGCGAGCCCCCTAAAAGCCCACAAAAAAACACGCCTGACGATGGGCGTGTTTTTCATTGAAAACTAAAGACAGATATTAAGAAAGTAGGTAAAAATATAAGAAGAAAGTGCATCCTAATTAAAAAATCTATTGCAATCGAAAAATTTTAATTATCTGATTTAATTGATCCGGCATAAACCATGACACATACATAAACAAAATAAATAATATAACAATCAAAACTAAGATATATACTACTACCTTAAACATTCTAGGCATCTTTATAGTATCCGCGCGGGGCCTGCCACCCAAAAAGTTCAAAAATCCAATCAAAATAATAGGGATGACGGACAATAATAGCAGCACAATAAATGAAATGGTATTTGCGATTCCATAACCTAGCGCGTCTTCTCCGGATGGATTTTTATCTGAGTAGATTAAAAAAGCAAACATCGCGAAAGCTAACAGGTTTATAATTAAAAAGGACCAGGAAAATGCAATATTTAATGATTTTAGGACATCTGTTCTCGTTGGAAAATTGGAAGATATTTTTTTGATTAAAACAAAAAAAGATATGGAAGAAATAATAGAACTCAAGATAGAAAAAAGAGGAGCATATAAAATTCTATAGTGCCAAAAGGATACCTCCATTTCTGATGAATAAACCAACGGCGAAAAAAGGATGATGGCGATAAGCCAAACTAAAGGAATGAACAAAATGTGATTAAAAGCTAAAAGACGAATTATTCTATATTTATTATCCAAAACAATTTTATTTTTATTTATTTCAGAAGATGAAATTTCCATAATTTTTATATTTTATCTTTAATTTTTTATTTTAAATTATATTTCGCGATATTTTGGTCAGCCAGTTTTTGGATATAATTAATTTGCTCTTGCCCATTTTTAGAGGAAAAGAGGTGTTTAAATCTGCCTTGGAGTTTTAAATATTCCTCAACCTTTATCTGCGGCTCTGGAATTTTGGAAACGTTTGTAAGCTGGCCGTTTTCATATTCTAAGAGAGGATAAAGCCCGGTTTGGGCTGCCAGTTTTCCCATTTTTATAGTCTGGCTGGGGTTAATATTCCAACCCGGGACGCAAGGAGTTAGAATCTGGATATAGCTTGGGCCTTCTATGGTTAAGGCCTTTTTAATTTTTTTGGTAATATCATCAGTAAACCCGGCCGTGGACTGGGCGACGTAGGGCAGGCCGTGCGCCAAAGCAATAGCAATCATATCTTTTTTCCTTTGGTGCGAGCCAATGGCGTCAATCGTCGGTCCTGTCCCGGCCGGAGTGGTCGTGGTATTGGCCGCCCAGGGAGTCGCGCCGGACGCTTGGATGCCGGTATTGGAATAAGCTTCGGTGTCATAGCAGATATATAAAATATTTTCGCCCCTTTCCCACATGCCGGAAATTAAGCCGATGCCAATATCAAAAGTGCCGCCGTCGCCGCCTTGAGCCACGACTTTCGGATTTCGGATGTCGGATTTCGGATGTCGGATTTTTGCCTTATAGTCTAGAGCTGCCCTAATGCCCGAGGCAACGGCGGCCGCGTTTTCAAAAAGGGAATGAATCCAGGGCATGCCCCAGGCGCTTTCCGGATAAGGCGTGGTCGTAACTTCAAGGCAGCCGGTCGCGTTGGCAATAATAACGTCAGGCCCCAAGGCCTCGGCTACGGTCCGAGCGGCAATCATCTGCCCGCAGCCGGCGCAAGCCCGATGGCCGGGGGACAAGGGTTTTACGCCCGCCTTGATATTTAATTTTTGACTGGAATTTATTTTTTTTAACATATTTACTAAGTGGAATTAAGAATTAGGAATTATGAATTATGAGTAAATTAAATCCTAATTCTTAATTCATAATTCTTTATTCTGGCAAAAATCAACTCGCCGGGATCGTTTTTTCAATATTTTTTAAGTCCCCAACTTTTATCTTATCAAGCTGTCCGACAAAATTAGAAGCGTCTAAAATTTCCACCAAAATCGGTTTGCCAGAAGAGGAAAGGTGGATTATAAAATTACCGAATTCGCGGGCGTGGTCGATTTTGCCTTGCGTGATTTCCCAGCTTATTAAGTTGGCCTCGTGGTCGTAATACACGGAATTATGAATTAAGAATTATGAATTATGGCCTTAGAACTTTTTATTAAACCATTAATAATTTTATGGACTTTTACCGATTGTTCGGCAATATTTTGGAATTGTGTTTTATTTATATAACCAATATCCCTGCTTATTAAAAGTTGATTTTGTAGCTCTGTTACTGAACCAAGAGCCATTGAATAAAATTGTATTTTTTCTTTATATGATTGTCGGCTAAACCCTTCGGCAATATTGGAAGTTATGGAAACAGTGCACCTTCTTATCTGGCTAGTTAATCCGAATAATTCATCTTTAGGAAATCGCTTAGTAATTCCATAAATCATTAATATTAATTTATGTCCCTCTTTCCAAGCGTTTAAATCTGTAAAAGAATGAATTTTATCTTCATTATTCATAATTCATTATTTGTTATTCTAGGCCTTCGCTGGGTAGAAGGTAATAATTTTCATTATCTCATCTTCTTTTCTGTAAACCACCTTAATTCCGTCTCTGGAGGCCGTTAAATATTTTCCCTTTTTGCCGGTTTTGTCTGGCAGTTTTAAAGTTTCTTCTATCTGTTCGCGGGTAAAATAAACTTTATGCTTATTTAAAATATCAAATTTTTTTTCCGCATATTTAGTGAAGTAGAGCATAAATTAATTCACGTGAAAATGTTCCGCGTTAGTATATTCAGAACCTCCGCCGCAATTTACTCCCGGGTAAATACCGCAATTTGGAGATTCATAGGTGGCGCTTAATCCGGCGGCAACTAAGATATCATATAGTTCTTTTACTCTGCCAGGATCCGTAGAGCGGTCTAAAAAATTTATATCAGCGCAGGTTCCGTTGGTATGGCAGGAAGCGGCATGCCCTTGGCTAGGCGGCCAAGCCTCGGTTACTTGCCAGTTATTTTTTTTGCTAAAAACATTTGTCAATTTTTGAGACAAAGACGCGGTAAGTTTCCTGCCATTTCCCGGCTTTGTTAAAACGGTTAGAGTTACGCAGTCTTTGCAGGCCGTACAATAACTACAACCTACTGCCTGGCATTCTGCCGGGCAAGGAGGGCAACAGCAAGTGTCAGCTTGCGAATTTTTTTTCTCCCCACATTTATAATTATCTTGTTTTTCTAATCCAAAATCTTCACATTTTTTCGTAGTTACATTTTTTATTTCCCCTTCCCAAGTTTCACTTGTAAGTATCTTCCATTCGCAGCCGGTGCCTGCCTCTCCCTTTTTCTCGGTTACGACATTTATCCCTAAAGGATTTAATTTAACAAGATCAGGATTAACTTGGTATAAAATCATATAGGAAGTTAGAGCTAAAACTAAGCCGGAAAGAGCCGCGCCGATCCAGGCCTTGGCTTCGTTAACTTTATCCGGGCTGCCGCCGGCCGTAAGCCAGATTACGCCGCCGACCATTAAAACCACGGCCGCTAAAATTCCGACAATGCCGATGGCGTAATTATAAATTCCGGCAATGTATTCTCCTATCCAGGGAACGCAAGTTTTAGTCGGGTCATCGGGGCAGGGGGCTGGCTCGGAAAATTTATCCATCCCGGGAATTTTTATTTGCAGGGAATCAGTCGGATTTTTCCATTTAGCTTCGGCTTTTGTCGGTGTATAAAATAATGTAAAAAAAAGAAAAGCGCCTGTTTGCAGGATGATTAAAAGCAGAAAAACAAGAGTGAAAATTTTTGGAAATTTTTTAGGCATCTTTTGTTATGGCTATTAATTTTTTGATAAAGAATTAATTATCGTATTTTCCGCAACACCGATAACCTTCACCGGGTTTTGCTATAACGCAAAAGCTATCCCCGTAATTAGTTTTTTGTAGGGTGCTGCAATCATTAGTCTGTTCCCATTTGTATATCGTAAGGCAATTACCATGTTCTTGGTTATCATAATAACCTGTTGATTCCCATCTACATCTTCCCGCTCCCCTTGAACCGCATAGATTTCGGAATTTGTAATTCGCGCAATCCGCTCCCTCCAAGGCCCGCCGTCTTTCCTCTATTTTCAGGTCTTTTTCCGTGAAGGTTATGCAGCCGCTTCCCGGTTCTTCTACCTTGTCCGGATAAGAGGTGCCGTTATAATCGTTCTTGCAGATTTCCGGCGTAACACTCGTAGAATTTATTTTTCCGTCCTTTTCATATTCGCAGCATATTCCGTTATCTACCACGGCCGCGTAATTATCCAAGGGTTTTTTTATATTTTCCGGCGCTATATCTTTAAAACTTACTAAATCGGGGTTAATGGTATTTAAAATCATATAGGAAGTTAGAGCTAAAACTAAGCCGGAAAGAGCCGCGCCGATCCAGGCCTTGGCCTCATTAACTTTTTCCGGGCTGCCGCCGGCCGTAAGCCAGATTACGCCGCCGACCATTAAAACTACGGCTGCTAAAATTCCGACAATGCCGATGGCATAGTTATAAATTGCCTGGATATATTTAGCGATTGAGGGAGTGGTTTTCTCGCCCGCCCCGAAACTAGACCCGGGAATAGATATTTGGGGTGTGAAATTATCCTCGGCCGCCCGGCTTTCTTTAGGAATAGTTAGGAGAACAATCAAACAGGCCATTTGCAGGATGAAAATGGAGAGGAAAGTTATTAGAAATATTTTGGGAAGTCTTTTCATATTATTATGTATGCCCTCCTTCGAAAGGAGGGGTAGGGGAGGTTAAATAAGGTGAACTATTGTTATCCACGTTTTTAACCCCCTCTATCCCCCTTTACCCGCCCGCCTTGCTTCGCAATGCGAAGCGGGCAGGCAAGGGGGACTGACGCAATGAAAATTTTTTCAGCCGACAAACTTTATCCCGTCATTATTCTTTTTCACTTCTTCAATTATTTTTTTTATCATCCCTCTCGTGACGTCCCGTCCGCCCAAGCCCACGATAAAACTTTGGATTTTGCCTTTAACTTTTCCTTGGCTCGCCGCTTTTAGGTCGCTGGCCAAGGGGCCAATATGGCCCAGGGAGATGGACTTATCAATAACGGCGATATATTTAGCCGGCTTTATGATTTCTAAAATTTCTTCGGCTGGGAAAGGCCGGTAAGTCTTTATTTTTAAGATGCCAACCTTACTATTTAAGAAAGAAGAATTATGCTCGTCAACAACTTCTTTCATAGTGCCGATAACCGAACCCATGGCGATTAAAATTGTTTTTGGATTTTTCGGGCCAGAGTATTCTATTAAACCATTGTCGATTGACGATTGTCGATTGACGATTGATGTATTGGAGATTATTTGATGATATTTTTTGTATTCTTCATTAATTGTTTTTAAGCTGGAGATTAAATCGTCATGCAGGTCCTGCCGGATTTCCATATAATGGGCCGGGGTGGCAAAAGCGCCCATCGTAATTGGATTAGCCGGGTCTAAAAACTGGCCGGCCTTTGCTTTATAACGGGGGAGATATTTTTCTATTTGTTTTTGGTCAGGAATAATTACCGGTTCATAAGTATGGGTTAAAACAAACCCGTCAACATTTACCATAACAGGCAGATTTAATTTTTCCGCCACTTTATAAGCGATAATATGCTGGTCAACCGCCTCCTGGTGATTTTCGGCAAAAAGCATAATCCAGCCGGCGTCCCTGATAGTCACAGCGTCCTGCTGGTCATTCCAGATATTAATCGGAGCCGAGACCGCCCGGTTAGCGCAGGTCATAACAATGGGCAGGCGCATGCCGGCAATATTAAATATAACCTCGGTCATTAAAAGTAGGCCCTGGGAAGAAGTGGCGCTATAAACCCGAGCGCCGGTGGCGCTGGCGCCAAGAACAATTGACGCGGCGGCAAATTCGCTTTCCGCCAATACATATTCATAATCGGCCTCTCCGTCCGCTTTGAATTTCGCCAGATCTTCCACAATATGAGTTTGGGGAGTAATCGGATAAGCGGAAATTACCGCCGGGTTGATATTTTTTATTGTCAGAGCAATAGCGTGAGAACCCTCGAGGATCTGGGATTTTGAGGATGGCTGTTCTTTTTGATTTTTTTTAGGCATAAGCAGGATTTAAGAATTATGAATTTAGATTTAAGAATGAACGTAATCGTAATTCTTAATTCCTAAATCTTAATTCTTAATTCTAATCACTTTTTGTCTAACTCCATAATAATGGCTTTAACCGGGCATTCGGCCGCGCAAACACCGCAGCCCTTGCAATAGTCATAATTTATTTCTGGTTTTGGCTTTCCCTCTTTATTAGTTATCATTTCTACGGCGCCTTCCGGGCAAACTCTTGAGCAAATTCCGCAGCCGATGCATTTTTCTAAATCAATTTTTGGCTTAAATGTCCGCCAGCCGCCGGTTTTATTTTTTAGAGTTGAGCCTGGTTTGGCCGTTATATTTATTTTCATACTCCTACGAATTACGAATTAATTACGAATATACGAATACTATTTTAAGAATTATAAGCTTTAACTACGGCTTCTATGTTTTTATTGACAATATCCTTGCCCTTACCTGTGAATTTTTGGGTTATAGCTTTTTTAAGGCCGTCTAAGCTTACTAATTTGGTAGCGCGGGCAAAGGCGCCTAAAATTACCGTGTTAACAATATTTTTGCCGATAATTTCCAAAGCGATTTTAGTGGCGTCAACGGTATAGATATTTTTTTCCGGCAAATTTAATTTAAGTTCATTTTTATTTTTTGTTGTGTTTATTATGATTAAAGTATTTTTCCCCGCGCCTTTAGCGATGTCAACTGTATTAAGCAAAGAAGGGTCCTGGACGATTAAAACGTCCGGCTCATAAACATGCTCTCTGATTCTGATTGGTTTGTCGTCAATCCGGGCGAAAGATTCAATCGGCGCGCCGGTTCTT
Organism: Patescibacteria group bacterium; assembly: GCA_028711415.1. Taxonomy (GTDB): domain Bacteria; phylum Patescibacteriota; class Patescibacteriia; order Patescibacteriales; family JAQTRU01; genus JAQTRU01. The sequence continues at coordinate 17,739 of JAQTSG010000015.1, forward strand.
TCCACGCCAAAAGAGGGGAAGGCCTGCGCCTGTTTCCCGTCGGCAAAAGCCGCGATAGCGATTAATTCGGCGGCGGTTACTACGCCCTGCCCGCCACGGCCGTGAATACGTATTTGGTACATATATATAATGCGAATCCGCAAATTATATGCAAATATTGCAAATTACGAATTATGCGAATTAAAATGAAAATACGAGAATATGAAAATATTATTTGTTGGGCTGATTTTGTAAAAAATTAACATAACCATTGATTTTCCATTCCAACTTTCTGCCTAACGAATATAGATTTTCAAATTCATTCTGGGTGATATAATTTTGGTCAATAGCAGTATATAAATGATCTATGGTTTCAAGGGTTGATCCTCTTGAAATTCTGCAAAATTGTATATTTTCTTTGTAATTATATCTTCCATAACCTTCCGCGATGTTGGCCGTGATAGAAATGGCAGATCGTTTTATTTGTTGGGATAAACAATAACTTTCTTCTTTGGGAAATTTTTTGCAGATTTCGTAAATTTTATTTTTAAATTCTCTTCCTGCTTGCCAAGCCCCAACATTTTCAAATGAATGATATTCGCCCATATTTTATTTTCATAATTTCATATTCTTGTTATTTTATTAGTTCTTCAACTATCTGGATAAATAAATCATGGGGGATGTCGCCGGCAATTTTATAGCCATTTATAAACCAGGTCGGCGTGCCGGTTACTCCCAGGGACTGCCCATCCGCATAATCTTTTTTTATGTCGCTTATATATTTTTCGCTTGATAAGCACTCATTGAATTTATTTACCTCCGCTCCGATTTGATTAGCAAAATTTGGCAACTGGTCTAATTCAAATTTTCCCTGCTGGGCATAAAGTTTGTCATGCATCAGCCAGAACAGCCCCTGCTCTCCGGCGCAGCGGGCGGCTAAAGCCACATTTATTGAATTTTCGTAAATCGGGAAATCCCTGAATATTATTTTAACATCATTTTTATACTTTAAGCTAATTTCCCTGATATTAGGGAAGGAATTTTTGCAATTCGGGCAGTTAAAGTCCGCAAATTCTACAATCGTTATTTTCGGTTTGGCCGAACCGAGCCAATAGTTATTAGTTCCGATTATGGCCGGATTTTCCTTGGTATTTTTGTATTTATCAATTTCCGTCAATATTTGTTCATTTACTATTTCTCCGCTTTTAATCTTTCCGGCTATATCAAGAATATAAAAACCTAAAGCCACGAGGACAATTAGAAATAAAGTGAGAAAAAGTATAAGTAAAATTCCCCACCACCGGCTATACCATTGTTTTTGTCCTGTTTCCATTGCTAAATTAGTAAATTTTATTTATGATAAAGATATATATCTACGCGCTTGAGTTAATCAATTATCTAAGTACTAACCTAGAAATTAATTCTATATTTCTTGAGTCGTCTCCTACGAATTACGAATTTTTTTACGAATTTACGAATTCTTGCTAAAACATTTTATATTGTATTCGTACTGATTCGTAATTTGTAGAAAAATTAAGGTGAATATTATTATATCCGTTTTTGGCAATTATATTAAGGATACTCGCTTAAAAGCGTAAGTCTCATAATTATTATATCATTTTTCCTATGAATAAACAAAATTACAGCTTAAAACACGCGGAGCTGGAAAAGCGAGTGGAAGAAAGGTATAAGAGGAGAGATAAGAGGAAGAGGCCGAAAATGAGAGTAAGCGGCACCAGCGTGCGGAATCTGCAAAAATTAATAATAAATAAATGACCCTTGTTGCTTACCAAAAAAAGCGGGAGTTTAAAAAAACTTCGGAACCGAAGGGAGTAATAAAAAAGACCGGCCTTTCCCGTTTTGTTGTCCAAAAGCATCAGGCCCGTAACCTGCATTATGATTTTAGATTAGAGGCGGAAGGGGTATTAAAATCCTGGGCCGTGCCTAAAGGCGTGCCGGAAGAAGCGGGCATAAAGCGGCTGGCGATTCAGGTGGAAGACCATCCGGTTGATTATATAAATTTTTCCGGCGTTATCCCAAAAGGGGAATACGGAGCCGGAACCGTGGGAATTTGGGACAAAGGCAAATGGAATCTAATTGAAGGCGATTTAGGAAGCGGGAGTCTTAAATTTAATCTGATGGGAAAGAAATTAAAGGGTGAGTATGTCTTAGTGCGATTTAAAGATAAAAATAATTGGCTGATTTATAAATTATAAGGACGCTTCGCTAGGACTTACTTTTATGGAACTATTATCCTGGAACGTCAATGGCCTAAGGGCGGTTGTGCGCAAGGGCTTTTCGGATTTTTTAAAAAGTGATAAACCGGATATTTTATGTTTGCAGGAAATAAAAATTTCCGACGTCGCCAGGGAAAAGGAAGAATTTGACTTCCGTGGCTATAAAGAATACTGGCATCCGGCCGAGCGTCCGGGCTATAGCGGCACGGCGATTTTAGTAAAAGAAGATTTACCCGCGAAAATTTTACCCTGCTTTGATTGGGATAAAGAAGGACGGATTCAGGTTTTGGACTGCAATAATTTTTATTTAGCTAATATTTATTTTCCTAATGCTAACCATGAATTGTCGCGCCTGGATTTTAAATTAGATTTTAATAATAAGCTTTTGAAATATTTTAAAAAACTGGAAGAAGAGAAGCCCCTTATTATCGCCGGTGATTTCAATGTCGCGCATGAAGAGATTGATTTAGCCCGGCCGAAAGATAATATCGGCAATCCGGGGTTTACTTATGAAGAAAGAAATTGGCTTACTGAATTTTTAAATTCCGGTTTTATAGATACTTTCCGTTATTTTCATAAAGATAAAGTCCAATATTCCTGGTGGGGTTACAGATTTAATTCCCGGGCCAGGAATATTGGCTGGCGGATTGATTATTTCTGGATTTCTGCTAAAATGATAAAACACATAAAAAAAGCGTTCATTTTGGATAACATAAGCGGTTCTGACCACTGTCCGGTCGGAATCGAAGTTTAACAAAAATTCATGGGAGGTAAGATTATGTGCGATCCGGAAGATGGAAGAGGAAAAGACGAACCGGAAACGGAAGAAATTCCGCCGGAAGCCGAGCCAGCAGAAGTTGCTGGGGGCGAAGAGGGTGAAGAGAAGGAAGACGGGGAGGAAGGAATCGCCGGAATCGCCTGATCATTCTGGACGCGATTATAAAGTTAGAACATGCCCGAAGATTCGTCTTCGGGCATTTGATTTTTAAGAGATTTTAGGATAGGATTAAGATATAATTGTAATTTGAATTAGATATGTATAACCATAAAGAAATAGAAAAGAAGTGGCAGAAAAAATGGGAGGAGAAAAAGTTGTATGAGACCAAAGACGATAAGAAAAAGAAGAAATATTATATTTTGGATATGTTTCCCTATCCTTCCGGAGCCGGGCTGCACGTCGGGCACCCGAAAGGTTATATTGCCACGGACGTTTTTGCCCGGATGAAAATGATGCAAGGCTATAATGTCCTCCATCCGATGGGCTGGGACGCTTTTGGCCTGCCGGCCGAGAACTATGCTTTAGAAAATAAAGTCCATCCGCGCCAGGCCGTGGAAGAAAACATCAAAAGGTTTAAAAATCAGCTGTTAAAAATCGGTTTTACCTATGACTGGGACCGGGAAATCAACACGACTGACCCGGACTATTATAAATGGACGCAGTGGATATTCTTGCAGATGTTTAAAAAGGGTCTGGCTTACGAGTCTCACGAGCCGATTAACTGGTGTCCCAGTTGCCAGACGGGCCTGGCTAACGAGGACTTGGAAAACGGAAAATGCGAACGTTGCGGGTCGGAAATTGAAAGAAAGCCGATGCGGCAATGGGTTTTAAAAATTACGGATTATGCCGACCGCTTGCTTAACGATTTAGAAAAGCTGCCGGATTGGGAAGAGTCAATAAAAGAAATGCAAAAGAACTGGATAGGGAGGTCGGAAGGAGCGATTGTTCAATTTTCAATTTTCAATTTTCAATTTTCAATTGACGTTTTTACGACCAGGCCGGATACTTTATTTGGTGCGACTTATTTCGTGATGTCGCCCGAGCATCCATTAGTAAGAAAAATAACTACGGC
>JAQTSG010000056.1:0-3687 GCA_028711415.1 Patescibacteria group bacterium
CATCCATGTCTATTGGTATGGTTTTTTTATTGTTTTAGGGGCTTTGGCGGCCGTTGCCGTCGCTTTAAAAATTTCTTCTTATTATGGCCTAAAAAAAGAAACCATTATTGACTTGGCTTTTTGGCTGATTTTAGGGGGAATAATTGGCGCCCGGATTTACCATGTTTTTTTAGAGTGGGCTTATTATTTAAAATATCCTTTGGACGTTTTTAAAGTCTGGCAAGGGGGCCTCGCTATTCATGGCGCGATTATTGCCGGCTTATTAGTAATCTGGTTTTTTGCCAAAAAACGTAATTTGGATTTTTGGCTTCTTACCGCCATTATCGCTCCGGGTCTGGCTCTAGCCCAGGCGATCGGGCGGTGGGGCAATTATTTTAACGGGGAGCTTTTTGGGAAGCCGACTGATTTAGGTTGGGGGATTCCGATTGATATTATGAGGCGGCCGATAGAATATATTTCCTCCGAATTTTTTCACCCCACCTTTCTCTATGAATCAATCGGAAACTTTTTAATTTTTTTAATTTTAATTTCTCTCCATATCTGGATTATAAAAAAAAGAAAATTTAATAACTTTTTTTATTTTTTATTTTTTATTTTTTATTTTGTAATCTATTCCATTCTTCGTTTTTGTCTGGAGTTTATCAGGATAGACGCAACGCCAGTTATTTGGAATTTAAGATTTCCACAGATCGCCAGTCTAATTTTAGTCTTATTGACTTTTGCCCTATTAATCTATAGAATTAGGAAAGATAAATTAAAAACATAACTTTTCTCGCCTACGCGAGCAACCGCGGGCCTTGCCCGCCGTAGCTCGCTTCGGCGAGCGAAGGCGGGTATCGTATAATGGTTTATTATGTTAGCCTTCCAAGCTGAAGATACGGGTTCGATTCCCGTTACCCGCTCCATTCTTCGCTAAAGCTACGAATGGCAAGCAATAGAAATTCATGGACATCGCAAGCTCGCCCGCCGAAGCTTCAGCGTAGGCGGGTTCCCGTTACCCGCTCAGATATGACAATTAACATTTAACATTTGACAGTTGACATTTGACAGTTAACAGTTAGTTGTCAATTGTCAATAGTTAATTGTTAAGCATATGGATGTAAAAGATTTGATGAGTAATGCCAAAAATTTAACAGACGACGAATTTGAGCAAAAATTGAATGATTTAGTGCGGAATAATTACCGTTACAGCAATTTAAATGAGGGCAACAAAAAGATTGTTTTAGATTTAGTGAAGAAATATAAATCTTATTTAAGAAAAGGAATTGGCATTTCTTCCACTAATTTAAGAAACGAATCATACCGGCTTTATCAGAATCGCTTAAAACTGGGCCTGACGCAGGAAGATCTGGATGATATTAAAGAAATTTTAGGGGAATTAAGAAGTTAAAATAAAAATCCCGCCTGATGGCGGGATTTTTAAAAAGAAATTATTTTTCTAATATCGCGTAATAATTATATTCATCTTTATAAATTTTTTCAATTTTTAACCCGGATTTTTTTATGATTTTTTTTAAGCCCCATTTCGTAAAGGCGTGATAATAGCGCCGGCTTTGCGCTTCGCCCTTGGGGTTTTTCCAGTCAAAGAGAATATCCCCAAGATCCATTCTGCCAGAAGGCAGATTTTTTTTAATTAATTTAAGCAAGGCGAATTTAAAAATCAGTTTTCTAAATTTCGGCTGGCTCCATAAATTCCAGACGACAATAATTATTTTCCCATTTTCGCTCACTTTATTTTTAAGCTGCCTTAAGGCGGCAATCCGCAAATCATTTCCCGGAAGATGGTGGAAAATGGCGATGGCGAAGACGTAGTCAAAATTCATTTCCGGAATTCTTCCTAAATCCAGGATGTCGCCAACCAGGAATTGCCGATTGCCGATTGCCGATTTTAGATTTTCTCTGGCTAAATCTATTAATTTTTCGCTGTTATCTATTCCTAAATAATCGACTCTTTTATTTTTAAATGCTTCCAGCAAGCGACCATTGCCGCAACCAATATCTAAAATTCTATCTCCGGATTTAACTTCTTCTGTCAACTTGATTAATTCCGGCCAGAGATATTTTTTTCGGGTTTCATTAAACTGGTCGGCGATTTCTTCGTAGCTGGTTTTAACTAAGGTGAGTAAATTTTTTTGCGTTTGCTTATCCATACTTTGACGGACTCATGCGGACTTTCGCGGACCCATACGGACAGCGCGGAAGAACGCGGAGATTAATGGAAATTATCTGATTTTAAACTATCATTTTTTAGGCAAAAAGAAAAGGGCGGATAAACAAGTTCGGTCCGCCCTTTGCGTACTATTATTTTTCCAACTCCCTGGATGAAAGAAGTCGGTTCTCCTTGAATCGGGATTGAATCAGTATCTCCCCTATACCGGATTCAATGGTTTGACCGACTCTTTGAGCCCTGATGCCGTCTTTAGCCGCTTCTTCAATAAGCGTCTCAGCGTCTTTTTCTGTTTCGCAAACTACAAGCATACCGCAGCCGCCATGGAAAGTACCATACGCTCGAAGATCTGGCAGCTTGAGCCCCTCGTGGTTCCATGAAATTTCCTGAGCCTCCAGCAAAACATCCGGAGGTTTTGGCATAGTGTCCAGTTTTGCGCCGATACCGTCCGGCAGCATTTCTCCGAATTTTTTCCAGACTCCTCCGCCTGTGATGTGGGCAATACCCGCCATATTGACGATTGGATTTTGAGCGCTGCCATCCGGGTTCCATCCGTTTGCCCGCGCTATTGTTTTTCCGTAATACACCGAATGGACGGTCAACTTGCGGACGAAATCAAGAGCGTCTTTATTCCCGAGAACATTTTCAATTTCCGGTCCCCAATGCGCCAGTATGAGTTTTGTGTGGAGAGTGCCGCCATTGCAACGGTAACCATTCTCCTTAAAACCGACAATCGGCATCCCGGGCTTGATCTTCGATCCGTCAATTAGTCGATCGCGTCGGCAAAGTCCGATACACGAGGCGCTCCAGTTCACGATCAGTTGTCTCGGAGAGTGGACGTCGCAAAATGCGGTTACGCTGTGTTGCATGATTGCGGTTTCGCCGGTGATGTTTATTAAACCGGCGATATGCAAAGCCTCTTCAAAGCCATTGAATAGGGCCTGGACAAGATGGAAATTTTCCTCGGTGACCGTTTTTACATCCAGCACATTGTCGATTATTACGGGGAATCTGCCGGACCTAGACAAATCTTCGGCGACCATGCAAATTATTTCCCAGCCCAGCCCCATAAAGACCGTTGGATCTCCAATCAGGGTAAAAAATTGCGGTTTGCCCCCAGCGCCATCGTTTTCGACCGATTGAGCCACTTGCCAATTGGTCGGTTCCGCTCCGTTCAGTTCGGCTCCTTCCAACATTTCCCGCAGAATTTTCTTGGTCCAGAGAAAGCTTACCGGTCCTCGAAAATTTCCGGGCTGGTGAGGAATTATTATGGCCGCCGGGGAATTTCTATAACTTCTAACACACACATCTCTGCCCAATTGAGAAGCTCGGTCGTTCGGATCGACGATTTCTTGCGTGTAAAAGTCTTTTGGCATTGTTCTCTCCCTTTTCTGAAAATGAAAAAATAAAAAGAGCGACTCTTTTAAGTCCCTCCTTGACATTATCGTTTGCCTTAACTTTACTTAAAATTTAGCCGAAAGTCAATGCTTTAAATCCCCCTAACCCCCTTTGTCAAGGGG
>JAQTSG010000056.1:3697-5016 GCA_028711415.1 Patescibacteria group bacterium
CATTTTTGCCAAAACTAATTTTATCTCTTCGTAGCTAATTTCTTCTCCAACGATTTCCTTTATCGGAGCTAATTTATCCGCGCCGACCTTAGTAACGGCGGCTTTTATTTTTTTCTGCTTGTTATTATCAACCAGCTTGTCAATTTCTTCAAATTTAATCAGTTTCTTTTCCATCAAGAAAATAAGATGCCCGACAATTGTGCCAACGGTTAATTTTCGTTCTTGGGCAATGGCTTCAATCGTAAATCCTTTATTATATAAATCAAAAGTTTCCAGTTGGGTTAATTTAGTGCTAAGAGCCGAATTTGGTTTTTCCACTATATCGTCTAAATTTACTTTAGAAATTTTTTCTTTGTGGCTTTTTTTTCGCGGCAATTCGTGCTTTCTTTGGTAGCCCCCGGCGGTTAAGCAATTATCGCATTTTCCGCAAGTTTTAGCATTGGGGTCGCCGAAATAATTTAAGATATATTCCTGGCGGCAGCCGAAATAGTAAATATAGTCTTCCATTTTATCTAACTTGGCGTAAGCCCTTTTAAGTTTTTCGGCTAAACCGGCAAAGTCAATTTTAACTTCGCTTGGGTCAATCCTTTTTAAAATTCTAATTTCCGTTCCCCGAAACGGCGGCTGGTACTCGGCTAAATTATTTTCGGCTAAATGGCGGGTAAGGCGCACAAAAGAATCCTTACTTACTTTAATTATGCCGGCCGCTTCTTCAAAATTAAAACTCCAGCCGGCTTCCAGTTCCGTCCCAAAGCGGTCATAGAGTTTATGAAAAATATCAATTTTAGTTTTCGCCCGGCTGCCGAAAGAATCTAAGACCGAAGCAAAGTCTTTATTTAATTTCAGGAAAGCGTTGGCGGTTCTTTCATTCGGCCGGCTGATATAACCCTCCCGCTCCAGGATTTTTAAGGACGTGCCGATCGCCATTTCCGGAACGTCCTCGGAAAGCATTTCGGCCAAATCGGCGTAAGTGATTAAAACCGTGTCTGATTCATAATCGGTTAGGATTTTGTAAACTTGTAAAATAACATTCGGCGGCGGATTATCGCCCTTGATAAAAAATTCTCGCAAATAGCGGTCGCGGGGAGAGTAAAGCAGTAAACAAAAACTGGGTCGCCCGTCCCGTCCCGCCCGGCCCGCTTCCTGATAATAAGCTTCAATCGTTCCGGGCATATCATAATGGATGACAAAGCGGATGTCTTTTTTATCAATACCCAAACCAAAAGCGTTAGTGGCGACAATCGCCCTCACCTTTCCCGCCATAAAATTTTCCTGGACCCAGGTTCTGTCCGAGGCGTCCATGCCGGCGTGATAAACCA
>JAQTSG010000057.1 GCA_028711415.1 Patescibacteria group bacterium
ATATTCCGCGTAAGTAAAACCGTAGGCGGATACATTATTTTCGCCACCGAAGAGATAAGTAAGCTGGACAAGAATGAAGATGAAAAATACGGCGTTAACCGAACCGAGCAAGATAGAACTTTCGATATGACCGATATTGTAGTTCTTGCCATTCTGTTGCGAGGAAACCCGATTTTCTCTTTCTCTGAAAGAGTACGAATATGCGCCAATATAAACGAGAGTAGCTATAAAAATAAGAATAGATCTAAAAACTGTTTCCGGCTTGATATCAATGCCGATTAAATCCAGAAGATATTTTTTAAAAATCAAATCTGCCGAGGAGAAAAGCAGAAGGAAAACAAACAAAATAGGGATTGCCATAAGAATGCCTTTCACCACCTCTGAAAAAGTTTCATGATTCTTATTTATCCTGACCAGCGAGAATAAATCAGATAGCGCCCTGAATAACGGGCGAATAAACTTGAATGGCAAAAAAAATATTTTTACATAATCGCTGGCCAAAAAGCCTTTTAATTTATCAGCAAAAGACACCTCGGCAATTACAAAGAGCAACAGTAAGGAAGCGACTACGTTAAGAAATGTAAGCAGGTAACTAGATCGAACAAAAACCATCGCGCTGAAGAATACCAGCGGCGCCAGAAGCCATAAAACTTCTCTGTTCATCTGTTTCTTGAAGAAACCGGCAACGGCAAAAAGCCCTATTAATATAAGTAAGATATAAAGCGGAAAGGAAACGCCGGGGACTTTGCCATAAAAAAAATAATCAAAAAGCAGGCCTAAAATCAGTGATACGCCAGCTATAATTCCCGCTTTAACTAAAGCATTAGATTGTGAATTTTGAATGTCCATAACCTTATTAAATAATTGGTCGGGCTACGCAGTCCACCAAAACCGCTAAAGCGGGGCGGATCGCTCGCTCACACGCTCGCGAAATTGGATACAACTTTCTTTCAAGCGTGCATAAATAATTAGTCGGAATGCCGGGAATTGTCCGCTCGTCTTTCGCGAGCGGAAACCCAGTCTGCATACTTAACTCATTAAAATTAACTTTGTCGGGCTGCGCAGAATTGAACTGCGATTGCACGCACCTTCACCCCGTTAAATAATTAGTCGGAATGCCGGGAGTTGAACCCGGATTACACGCACCCTTGCCCCGCACCAAAAACTTTGTCGGGCTGCGCAGAATTGAACTGCGATTACACGCACCCGAAGCGTGCGTAATAGCCTTTATACCACAGCCCGCAAATTTTTTATTACTTTTTTATCAAATCATCTCTCTTTAAAATCTTTTTTACTACGATATATAAAATTACCATCACGATAATAAACGTAAGCAAAGAGCTTATAATTGTCCCGATATCAAAGCGCGTTCCGGCAAGATTAAACGTTAAGTTGGAAAATTTTTCTCCGGGCACGATTAAATCAATCAGGGGCGTAAAAATGCCTTTAACGATTGAGTCAATCAGGTCTTTTGAAATTTGGGCGACAATTACGCCGATAGCCAGGCCGATAACGGAATATTCCTTTAAAAACTCAAACAGACCCTTGGTAAAATTTTTCTCTTTTGCTATTTCTTGTTCCATATTTTTTAATTTAAAACTTAGAAAACTTGTGAGAACTCTAACGTTTTCATAAAAACCGCGAAGCCTCAAAACCGTTAATCTTAAATCTAAAATCTTAAATCTTAAATTATCGGGTGGACCTAGGCAGAATCGAACTGCCGCCTCCGCAATGCGAATGCGATGTCATACCACTAGACCATAGGCCCGGAAATAAATCGTTATTTTTTAATTGCTACCAGCTCTATACTCTCTATCGTAATATCAGCTAGCGGATGGTCGTTTTCATTAGCTTCCGCCGCCTCAATTTTATCTACTATTTCCATCCCGCTTACCACGTAACCGAAATTAGTGTGTTTGCCGTCAAGCCAGGGCGTAGATTCGGCCGTGACGATAAAAAACTGCGAACCATTGGTGTTAGGCCCGGAATTAGCCATGGCTAAACTGCCCCGCACTAATTTATGGCTGTTGATTTCATCCTGAAATTGATATCCCGGCCCGCCCGTGCCGTCGTCTGACCAATCATCATCCTTACTTAAGGGGTCGCCACCCTGAATCATAAAATCTTTTATTACCCGATGAAATTTCGTGCCATTATAGAATCCTTTTTTAGCCAAATTCAAAAAATTATTAACGGTTAAAGGCGATTCCTGGCCATAAAAACCAACGGTAATATCGCCCAGGTTGGTTTTAAGCACGGCCTGGCTAACTCCGGAAGCTAACTCTTCCAATTGGATCTGACTTCCTTCGGCAGTATCACCCAATACCGACGGTTTCTTTGACGGCTTTAATTTCGGTGTCAAACCTTCGTTTATATCATTTATTCTTTCCACTACCCCGTTTTCATCATAGGAAGATATATTCTCCGGCGCGTTTTCTTCTGTCATAATATTCACTTCACTCTGCCCACATCCGGAAAGAGCGAACAAAATTATTATTAATAAAAATATTTTTTTCATATTTGTAGAAATCATACTTTGATACTCTAAAGTAACAAAGTATTAGACCTTATATGCCCACCCGCACAGACAGGTACATGATACGCGATACGCGTTATGCGTTACTAGAAATTGCTTTATTTATAATTTTCTTCGCTATTTCATAATCTGCCCTTACTATCTTTCTGCCCGCCGGCATAATTTTCGCCCAACTCCTTTCCAGTTTTGCTTTAAGCCATTTTGCCCCTGCCAAAGTTTTATATTTATGAATGCCAAAAGTCAGATAAAACATATCGGCCAATTCGGTAAAATGCGACATCGCGTCAGCCGAAGCTAAAATTTCGGCCTCCTTTGTTTTATATTTTACTCTTATACTGCCGCGATGGCTAATAATGCATTCCTGGACTTTTTTTATCTTTGCCGGCGGAAAATTCAGCTCGTCAAGTATTTTACCAGCTAATCTCGCGCTGTGCAAGTGGTGATCCTTATATAGTCTATAATCCATAATGCCGGCATAATCATGCAAATAGGCCGCCAATTCCAGAATTTCCAAATCCGCTTTTAATATTTTTCCCAAATGCCGGCTGTGGCTAGCTACCGGCAAAATATGGTATTGCCAGACGGTATAGGAAAAATTGTTTTTAGCCGAGTAGCAAGCCCTCTTCACCAGTTTTATCACCTCCTGCCGGATTTTTTTATAATTATAATCATTCATGTTTAAATTTTAATTACTTAATTCTGTTATTCGTCGTCATTTAAAATTTAAAATTTGTTATTTAAAATTTTTATGTTGCCGTTCCACATTATACGTCTATCAACTCATACTCCCTCGTCCCCAAACCAATTTTCTCTCCATGTTCCAATTGCGCGTCTCCGTTCTGCTTTTTAAACTCTTCACCTTGTTTAGCGACTAAATCATAAGACGCCTGGTCAATCGCTACCGGGTCAGCGGAAACCAATATTCCAATATCATCTGTCATTAATTCCATTTCCTCGCCGGCGCAATCGCACCCCTCGGTGATGTTCATTAAAAAATTTATATAGAAACATTGCCTGCCTTGCGTCCCGGCCAAAGCATATTCAGCCAAACGCTCCCTGAATGTTTTTAAATCATCCCTACCCCAAGGAATAGCTATGGCCTGGACCGGACAAACGGCTATGCATTTTGAACAGCTGATACAGATTGCCTGATTGATTTTTGCCTTCTGGTTTCCGGCAAAGGCAATCGCTTCAACCGGACAATTAGTAATACATAAACCGCAGCCAATACATTTTTCCGAATTCACCCGGTGCTTTATGAAAGCGTGCTGGGCCAGTTTTCCCCGCCGGCTGGCCAGTCCCATCCCTAAATTTTTTATAGCTCCGCCAAAACCGGCGGTAATATGGCCTTTAAAGTGAGAAACCACCAAAAGCGATTTATATTTAGCCAATCCTTTTCCGAGATAACAAATTTTAAAATGCTCGCCACTTATTTTTACTTCCATTGCACCATCGCCCGACTCTCCATCCAAAAAATCAATTGGCGCGAAATTAAAACCATGTTTTAAAGCCAGTTCTCTGTGCGTTCTCGCTTTAGACCGCGGGCTTCTGTATAAAACATTACACTCCACCAAAGTCGGATTTTTAACCATCCCAGCCATTTTTTTTACATAAGAGGAGGGCAGATAAGTAATATTTCCTTCCTCGCCAAAATGGACTTTTATTCCCAAAGGTGCGGTAAATTCAGGCAATAAACTTTTTATTTTATTTAATTCGTTTAATTTAACAAAATATACTTCTGCTTTTTGCATAGAATTTAAACAGATTTATACAGATTCGCATTATTCGTAATTTGTAGATTTGAATTTATTTGCAGATTCGCATTATGTTATTTCACCCAAAACTCCCCTTTTAATTCTTTATCATCTTCCATTTTCTTTTCCTCAATCCTGCCCTTGGCTTTCTGCCGCAATTCGCCCAACTCCATCTCGTTTAATTCCCGGCTTCTCTTTTCTAAATATTTTTTATCATTCAACTTCGGGTCTTCAATTACCTCTGATAAAAGCACGTCTAAAATCGCTCCAATTTTCGGTCCCGGAGTTATTTTTAGTAATCTCATCAAATCGTCGCCGTTTATTTTTAACATCTTCGCGCAAATCGGGTCTTGCCTGACCTTTTTCATCATGTATTCAAGGTGCCGCAATTTATAGGGCTTGGCCTTAGGTACGCCGGAACCGAGCCGGTCTGCCACCCGCAAATCAATTAAATCAGCCAAATTCCCTTCGCCCACTTTTTTAATCAAACGCCTTACCGAGGCCTCGGTCACTTCCCCGACATTATAATAAAACATATGATGGCGGATTAAATTTACTACCTTTTCCGTGTCCTCATTGGAAAATTTCAGGCGCTGCATTATTTTTTTAACGATTTTGGCGCCGATAATATCATGATTGTAAAAAGTAGCATCGCCGCCAATAAACCTTTTG
>JAQTSG010000058.1 GCA_028711415.1 Patescibacteria group bacterium
GGAGATGGAATCAAAAATATCTTCATCTTCGCTGAATTTCTCCATCTCCCGCAAAGTCATAATTGAAAAAGCGAAATTATATTTTTCATTTATTTTTAAATTGGTCAAAGCCCGGCCCCATAATTTCATAGCGGCCAAACTTTTATTATACAAAGTATTTTTTACGATTTGCGGAAACCTGGCGCCGTAAAGAAGCATCTCGGAAGCTATGCTCACCGCTTTATCGGAAGTCAAAGGATAAAGAAAATTGCCCGTGTCCGTTAAAATGCCGGTTAAAAGGCAATTAGCGATATTCTTGGTTATTTTTATTTTATTGGCTTTAAAAAAATAATAAAGAATTTCGGTGGTGGCGACCGCTTCCGGTTTTCTTATCTCTAAGTCCGAATGGTTGCCGTTTTTCAGGTGATGGTCAAACTCAATAAAAAATTGGTTAAAGCCCCGGCCCCTTATGGCCCCGGCCAGTCCGGTTCGCTCTAAGCTGCCACAGTCTAAAGCGATTATTAAGGTAAACCCCGTTAGAAAGGACGAGGTTTTTTCATCCCCGCCCCAAGTGGCGGAGTTTTCTAACGGGGCAAGATTTTTAAAATCCAGCAATGGTTTTGCCGAAGCCAATGCCATCTTATTAAAAATAATTTTTTCCGTATGCGGCAGGAATGAATACTGGTTTATCGGCTCGCCCGGACAAAAAGCCGTATACTTTTTGCCTAAATTTTCGCATAGGTCAACCATAGCGCATAGCGAAGATACCGCGTCCCCGTCCGGGCGCTCGTGAGTCACTAAAAGAATATTTTCCGCTTCTTTTATTTTTTGGAAAACTTCCAGAAACTTGGCGGTTGTAGCTTTATCTAAATCCATATAAATTCAAATGCTTCAAATATTATTATTGAAAGTAGGGGTATTATAATCACTCACAGAATTTGTAATTAAATTCGAATGCCCAATTTGTAGTCCCGCTAAGCGGGATAGGAAGATTTTCTATCATAACAAAAAAGAACCAAAAAGGCAAGGGTTTGCCGGCTTGGTTCTTTTTTTATTTTTAGACGCGGATTGCGCTTTTCCCCGAGACGCATAATCATGCGTCTCTACGATTTTTTTATTTCTTCCAATAATTTTTCAATTTTAGCCGCTTCTTCCTCGGTTGAATCAATCACCCAGTTAAATTTCGGGATATGCCTTAACCGGGTTTTCTTTTTTAAAATTCCGGAAAATAAGCTTGAATGCCCCCGTAAAACCTTTAAAGCCGTGCCCGCCAGATGGGCCGGCAGAACGGAAATCGCGATTTTCGCTCTTTCTAAATCCGGCGAACAGTCAACAAAACTCACGGTTATTAAACCATCTCTTAAATAAACCTCCTTACTAATAAGGTCAGCTATATTTCTTTTTATCAGCTCATTAACTCGTTCTATCTGGGGCATATAAATAATGTTACAAATTACAAATTAATCACAAATATCACAAATTGGAATTTATATTTAAAATTATTTGTGAATTTGTGGAAATATTTGTGATTTGTAATTAGTTATATCTTTTCTTTAACCTCCTCCGTCTTGTAGAACTGCAGAATATCGCCTTCTTTTATTATCGGCTTACCTTCATATTGCAAACCGCATTCCTCCCCTTCCTGGGCTGAATCAATATTTTTCTTATTAAGCTGCAGACGGACTACCTTGCCTTTTCCTATAACCTCGTTCCCTTGCATCACTTCCACTAAACTGCCGGCTTCTATCCGCCCGAACATTACTTTGCCGCCGACAATTTGGTTTCCCGGGTCTGTCCGGAAAACCGCCAGCACTTTAAGCCGACCCAAATCAACCCGTTTTATTTCTGGTTCCACTAATTTTTCCATCTCCTCCTTAACGTAATCGAGCAGATCGTAAATAATTTTAAAAACATTAACCTTAATTTCTTTTTCCCTGATTAAATTTTCAATTGTCGGCGGAATCTTGACGTTAAAACCGATAATTTGCGCTCCTGAATCTTCCGCTTTTTTTACATCCCCCTCGGTAATATTACCAAGCCCTTTGCTAATAATTTTAACTTTTATATTTTCCCCGCTTATTTTCGCCAGAGATTCTTCAATCGCTTCGGCCGATCCTAAAACATCACTCTTTATAACAAGATTAACTTTCCTTACCTTATCATCGCCATTATCGGCCTGCTGAATAACATTAGTCTTTCCCCGCCGGACTTTAGACTCTAAAGAATGGATGTTTTTTATTCTTTCCCCTTCTCCGACTTCCAAAATATCCCCGACCGCCGGTGAGATTTTTAAGCCCAAAACCCGAGCCGGAGTGGAAGGTCCGGCCTCGGTAATACTTTCGCCTTTATAATTTTTCAAAGCCCGCACCTTGCCGTAAGCGTTATTGTTAAAACAAAGATTGTCGCCAACTCTTAAGGTCCCGTTCTGAATTAAAATTGTCGCCACTGGGCCGGCGCCCTTGTCAACATGGGACTCCACGACCGTTCCGGCCGCGGCCGCGTCCGGATTGGCTTTTATATTTTCCGCTTCCATTTCCGCCACGAGTAAAATCATATCCAATAGATCTTCTACACCCTGGCCGGTTTTAGCCGAAACCGGAGCGCAGATGGTTTTTCCGCCCCAGTCTTCGGGCTGGACTTTAAGCTGGGTCGCCAGTTCCTGCTTAGTTTTATTGTTGTCAGCTTCCGCCTTATCAACTTTATTTATAGCCACGACAAAAGGAACGCGGGCCGCCTCAATAATCCGGAAGGCCTCAATCGTCTGTGGCTTTACTCCGTCGTCAGCCGCCACGACTAAGATTGCGATATCAGCGACTCGAGCGCCGCGGCTGCGCATAGCGGTAAAAGCTTCGTGCCCGGGCGTATCAATAAAAGTAATGGCCCGATTTTTTCTTACTACCTGATAAGCTCCTATATGCTGGGTTATGCCGCCCGCTTCGCCGGCTGCCACGTCAGTCGTCCGGATAGCGTCTAAGAGTTTAGTTTTACCATGGTCAACATGCCCCATAACCACAACGACCGGCGCCCGATTTTGCAGTTTTCCTTTTTCCTCCCGGCCTAAAATCTCGCCTAATTTATTTTCCCGCCCGTCCTCTTCTCCCTCTTTCTTTTCCTCAAACTTAATTTCCAGACCTAAATTTTCTCCGATAATCGCCGCGGTGTCAAAATCAATTTTTTCATTCATGGAAGTAAAAATTCCGTTCTTCATCAGTTCCGCCAGAACCTTGTTAATCGGCAAACCGGCTAAAGCGGCAAAATCCCTTACAATGATAAAATTAGGCACTGAAACAATTTTTTTCCCCTCGGCTTTTTCCTCTTCTATCATTTCCTCTTTACTTTCCGCTTCCTTCTGCCTCTGTAGATTTCTTATTAAGTTCGGCCACTGACTAATAATTTTTTGCGCTTCCCGATTATCAATTTTAATGGCTTTTTGGCCAATATGAAAACCGAGCTGCGGCAAGAGGTCGCGCAGTTCCTGCGGGTTCACTTTTAGGATTCTGGCTAGTTCGGTTACATTCATAAGGAGGGATAAACCCCACACCACTTACGGGTGCGGGGCAAGTCTTAAAAAGGGCTTTTGCCCTAAAGTTTAATAAAATGAGATTGTTTATTTTATTTAACTTTACAACAATTTTCGTTTTTCGTCAATGTTAAAAAAATAACCCCGAGCCCTCGGGATTATTTTTAAATTTTTTTCTGAATTATTTTTTTCCTTGCCAATAAGCTTCGGCTTCTTTCTCTAATTTTTCCAGCCGGGTGTAATAATCCGGAAATTCATTCAGGTGCGCCAGGGCGATTTTTCCGGTTATGAGGGAATCGCTATCGGTAACATTAGTGTGCTGGCTTACTAGGCCGTGTTCTAATTCAACGTCCATTCCGGCTCGGAATTGTTCTACGTCAAATTTACTCCGGTCAATTCCTAAAGACTCGCCGATCTTTTTCGCTTCTTCATTTGTAAAACTTTTTTTGTCGGTCATAATTTTAAAAATAAAATAATATAAAAATAAAATAACAAAATAAAAATTGGGTTAATTTTCCATATTATTTTATTATTTTGTTATTTTATTATTTTTAACAGGGCCGAAACTAAAACGGTGAATCGGACAAGGTCCGTATTTTTTTAAATTATAGAGATGCAGTTTAGTGCCATAGCCCTTATGTTGGTCAAAGCCGTATTGTGGATATTGTTCATGAAACTTCCTCATCAATCTATCCCGGGTTACTTTGGCAATAATAGAAGCGGCGGCAATGGAAAAAATTAAGCTGTCCCCTTTTATAATATTTTTCTGCTGCCCCGTATAATTCGGGATTTTAAACCCACCGTCCAATAAAATAAAATCCGGTTTTTCCTTTAAAGCCCCCAAAGCTTTTTTCATGGCCAGAAATGAGGCCTGAAAAATATTTATTTTATCAATCGTCTTATTGTCGCAGATGCCGACTCCCACCCCGCTAAAATTCTCTTCAATAACCGAGAATAATTCTTCCCGCCGGGTGGCATTTAAAATTTTAGAATCCGCAATCAGTTTCAACTTTTCACTGCCAAATTCAAATCCGGCCGGTAAAACCACGCAGGCCGCCACGACCGGCCCGGCCAAAGGCCCCCGCCCGGCTTCGTCCAGGGAGGCGATTAATTTATAGCCCTGATTAAATATTCTATTTTCCTGGTCTAAATCTAACATGCTTTCATTATAACACAACAGAAAAAACATATAAAAATAAAAAACCGCTGCTCTCCGAAGAAAACAGCGGCCATAAAAATATCCAAACTTTATTCCAGAATCTCCACTTCCCCGATGACCATGGTTGTATCCGGTCCTAAACCTTGCCTGACGGATGGCTCCTGGATGTTTCTTGCATTCATCCAGATCTCTCTGACCGCGGGGTTAAAAGCTGTTTTGCTCTGCATGGCGGCAAAGACGACCAAAGCGTCGGCCAATTCCCGCGGACCTAGAAATTCGTGAACACCG
>JAQTSG010000016.1 GCA_028711415.1 Patescibacteria group bacterium
ACACCGGTTTTAACCGTTTCGTCCAGTCTGCCGCTCTGGAAAACCAAAATCGTGAAAATCGCCCTAATCATAACTTCCTCCTCTGGGTTAAAAATCAATAACCGTGTAGAATCGAACAAAATCTTTTTCGTGCCCCCGTCGCCACTGGTAAGCGGTAATTATAGTGAAATTATCAGCCACTGAAAAAATTAAGTGTGGTCCCAAACCCAGGCTGTTCTTCCCGGCTTTGAGAAAATGCGTATCTTCAGTTTCAACTCCAACTTTTCCTAAAAAATCGCCTCGCACATTAACTGGAAAATCCAACTGGGCAAACCAGTACAGATTTTGTTCTTCAGGAAAATATTCAACTTCAGCCCAGGCATGAAACAGACAAGACTTATAAAAACTCCTGATATTAAGCAGGAAACTGCCTTGTCCTTGTTCTTTAACTACCTGTCCAGCCATGCCCTCGATATACCAATTCTCTTGGTAGTATGAAGGTCCAGCTATCACCAGGTTATTGCGGTTTGCGGAAATATTGGGAAAAATCGACCAAGCTGATATTGACCAACCCTGATGGATTTCCCTGTGCCCATGGAAAATAATTCTGGATTGAGTTTCTTCAGCTTCAATCTGGCTAAAAATAGCCAAAATAAGCGGAAAAACCAAGAAAAAAGCTCTAAAATTACGCATGGAACCTCCCTTTTTGAGGCAAGAAATCATTAAATTGTTAAACAACATTTAATTACCTGCCTTTATCATAACCATTATTAAATGAGTGGCCAATATGACCATATGGTGATAGATATCACCTTGACAAAAAGAAAAAACAAAGTATAATTTTAATTAGAAAGATAATTTTTTAGTATTTTATGTTTGCCGAAACTCTACAGGAGTTAGGACTATCCCCTAACGAAGCTAAAATCTACGAAGCTCTCCTTGGCCTTAACCAGGCCGGCGTCGGAGAAATTTCTTCAAAGGCCGAAATCCACCGCCGGAATGTTTATGATGCTATCAACCGCCTGATTGACAAAGGTTTAATTTTTCCGATTCTCTCCAAAGGTGAAAATATTTACTCTCCGGTTGATCCGGGTAAACTTTTGGAGTTGGTCAAGGAAAAAGAAACGAGCCTTAATAAAATTTTACCGGATCTAAAAAAACTTTACGAAAATAAAGCTGGTACGCAAGAAGCTTATATCTACCGCGGCGTGGAAGGATTTAAAAATTATTTACGCGATATTTTAAGAGTCGGGGAAGACGTTTATATGATTGGGGCGAAGTTGGGCTGGTTTGACCCGCGCTTAAAAAATTTCATTGACTCGTTCTTAAAAGAAGCTAAAAGAAAAAAAATAAAATTCTTTCACATTTTTGACGCCGAAGTAAAAGAAAAAGGCAGGGAGACCTTGCCTTTGCTTGGAACCGATTATAAATTCTTGCCTCCTGAATTTTCCACCAACTCAGCGATTGATATTTTCGGCGATTATGTTGTTACCTTTACGGGATTAAAACTCTATAAAATAGACGAGGAAGTAACTTTATTTGTAATGAAAGACGGAAAATTAGCTGAAAGCTATCGGATTTGGTTCAAATTTATGTATGATATGTGTCCACCGAAAAAATAATTATATTCCCCCTTCTTTGCCATAAAAAAATAAAAGCGGAATCCAGGCGGATCCCGTTTTTATTTTATTATTTTTTTATTTTATTTCTTATCTTCTTCAATCTGTAAATATTGGTAAGCGCCCAAAGCCGCGATTGACCCTTGAGCCGCCGCGATTATAATCTGCTTAAAATTACTCCCGTTCGTAAAATCTCCGGCTGCGAAAATACCTTTGGTTTTAGTCATCTGGTTCTTATCCACGATTATAAAACTTTCCGGGTCAAGATCGGCAAAATTTTCCAATATTTCGGTATTGGCGACACGCCCGATTTCCACCAAAACTCCGTCCGTGATTATTTCCCGCTCGCCGCCGGCCTTTATATTTTCCACAATAATTTTTTCAACTTTATTCGCGCCGATTATTTCTTTAATTTTAGAATCTAAAACCAACTCAATGTTTTTCCTCCCTTTAACCTCATTAATCAAATACTCAAAACCCCTAAACTCCTGCTGACGATGAATTAGATAAACCTTACTGGCTATTTTTGATAAAATTTCCGCCGCGTCCAAAGCCGCGTTGCCTCCGCCCACCACCGCCACGATTTTTCCCTTAAAGAACGGCCCGTCGCAATTGGCGCAATAAGAAACTCCTTTGCCGTTTAATTCTTTTTCCCCGGGCACGCCCAGTTTGCGCGGCGCCATGCCCAAACACGCAATTATGGTTTTTGTTTTATATTCCTTGCTGCCGGCCTTCAACAAAAAAATTTTATCTTTTTGCTCCGCTATTGCTTCCACTTCTCCCGTTACTATTTCCACGCCTACTTTTTTTACCTGCTCCCGCATCTTCGTTATTAGATCAAAACTTTCAATTGATAAAAAACCCGGGTAGTTCTCAATTGAAGAAGCCCAGACTACCTGCCCGCCCAATTCTTTGCCGATTACCAAAGCTTTCAGTTCCCGGCGAGCCGCGTAAATAGCCGCGGTCATTCCGGCCGGGCCGGAGCCAATTATTATCGTGTCATAAACATTTCCCATAAATTCTTTTTTAATAAATTTATTATAGAATCATTGTATAATTTTTTATATCTTAAGGCAAGAAAAAAGTTTCCAAAGAAAAAGATGTTTTGGGGCCATCCTCTGGTTGCTAAATTAGAACAAAGGGACGGGCGGAAGTTTAAGGGCTTAGTCGCCGGATAAGACGTTTAAGTTCCAGCCATTTTTATTAAAATTATTAAAAGATGAGGAAAAAACACTAAATAGACTACTCTTTCCCCAGGTTATCCACTATTATAATTTTAGCTAACATTAGCAAAAATAAAAAGATAAGTCCACATTCTTGTGGACTTATCCCCAAATTATAAAAAATGACTTAAGTCTACAAAAATGTGGACTAAAGTCTAGACAAATGTCATCGCGAGGATCCCGCCGAGGCAGAAGACGAAGCAATCTAACGAATTATGCGCGGGCATAAAAACACCTTTTAGCGAAAATCATTGTGCGTGAGATTGCCGCGTCAGTCGTCCCAAAGACTCGAGATTCCTTCCTCGCAATGACATAAAAAGTATTAAGACATTCTCCGGTTCACTTCGTTCATTCCCACCTCACCCCACCCTCTCCTTGGCAAGGAGCGGGGAAAAAAATCCCCCCTACCCCCCCCTGACGAAAGGGGGCTGATAAATGCTCTACGAGAAACAATTTTCCAAAACAAAAACCCTTTGATGTTATCGCAGGGTTTAAGACCAAATATAGGTCGCGGACTTCAGATGCCAATATGTTTGCTGGGCGGGTCTGCCCGCCTGTCTAACGGCCTGTATGCGTTACTGCAAAAGAATTACTTGTTGTAAGATATTGAAGGTACCCTCCACGCTGACCTTGTTTCTCCGCTCACCAGAAACGTCATTTTTCAAACAATCAAGCAGTTGTTCGTCATTTCCGGTGAAATGAGTGATGGAATAACCAGTGAGCTTACCATCTGTGTAATTATGCCACACTATAATAGCTTCTCGTTGCAAGATGATCACCTCCTTCCGGCCTAATTTAATGGCAGTGAATTATTATATATTTTTACTGCTTAAAAATGTTCTACAAAGAACTTTTACTCAATATTAGCCAAAAATTATACTAAATGCTTATTAGTAAAGGCATAACCTGAACTTGATTTTAGATATTTCTCAAATTTATAAGCTTTTTGTTTCTCGACAAAAGCGGAATACCACCTTAGTATATAAGGCCGCTTTGCGCTTGAATATCGCGCATTTCCAGAATTATGCTCTTGCAACCTTCGCTTTAAATCAGAAGTCACGCCAATATAGCGGCTTCCGTCCTTTTTACTCTGCAATATATAAGTATAATACATACATCTTGCGGCCCCACTCCGTCAAGACTCCGCGGGGCACCACTTCGCCTATTTTATGTTCGTTATACTTAATCAATTTTATATGTGCTGTGCACCGCGAAGCTCCGAGGTTAAACCGAAGACGGCCCCACTCCGTCAAGACTCCGCGGGGCACCACTTCGCCTATTTTATGTTCGTTATACTTAATCAATTTTATATGTGCTGTGCACCGCGAAGCTCCGAGGTTAAACCGAAGAGCGAAGTGGTGGACCTTAAGGGATTCGAACCCTTGACCCCTTCCATGCCATGGAAGTGCTCTAGCCAGCTGAGCTAAAGGCCCGGGTATTAACCATTAACTTTTAACAGTTAACAATTAACGAATTTATGTTCTATGTAAAACTATTTTATGTGTTAAAATCAACTTTTTGGCTAATATTAAATAAAAATTAGCTAAAACCTCATCAAAACATTATCAAATAATACAACAAAACTCCGTTTATGTCAATAATATTTACGACTTAAGTCTACAAGAATGTGGACTTTACTATTATTAACAGGAACCACTCTTGGCAGCTTGCCTGTCAAAACTTGTGCTCTTGGCAGGAACCCCACAGCAATATTCACTTCGTTCATATTGCGCGGGGCAAGTCGAACCTAAAAATCAGGCCAAAAGGCCTCTGCCCTCCCCGCCTGCCATCGCGTGTGCTCTTGGCAGGAATCGAACCTGCATCTAGGGCTTAGGAGTCCCTTGTTCTATCCATTGAAC
This sequence comes from Patescibacteria group bacterium, assembly GCA_028711415.1. Classification (GTDB taxonomy): domain Bacteria; phylum Patescibacteriota; class Patescibacteriia; order Patescibacteriales; family JAQTRU01; genus JAQTRU01. The sequence continues at coordinate 4,681 of JAQTSG010000016.1, forward strand.
TACAAGGGCGAGAAAAAATCAAATTACTTAAAAACAAAAAATGAATTCTCCTTGTTAGAAAAAAACCTTTGACTAAGTCGAAGGTATATAATATTCTACCGCAATTAGCAATAAAAAGCCACCAGGAAACAACTCATTTCTAGGAAATCCACACTCTAAATATCATATTACCCTATATTTTTCTTTTTGACAAACAAGGGCCATTAACCTACAATAAACTAATAGGAGAACTCCATAATCATAAAATCTAAAAGGTAAATAAACTCGGGCAAAAGGGGGATTTGCCTGCTTAAAAACTATGTTTAAATCACAGGACGAAAAAGAAAAAATTAAGGAGGTGGAAACCATCATCGGGCCGTCAATAAAGGTTAAGGGTAATTTTAACGGCCAGGGCAACATTGTCGTGGAAGGAATCCTGGAAGGGAGCTTAAAAACCAACGGCGATGTCTTTATCGGCGACAAGGCCAAAATCGCCGCCATCATTGAAGCGCGCGAAGCCAGAATCGGCGGAGAAATAACCGGCAACATAAAAATCAAAAAGCACATGGAAGTCGTTGCCTCGGCCAGAATCTTCGGAGATGTTGAATGCGCTTCCTTGTCCGTGGAAAGGGGAGCGGTCTTAAACGGCAAATGCACTATGCTCCCGGAAAGAAAAGATGAAATAAAAAGTTAGGCCAGCTATTTTTTAAAAAAAATTGTTTTTTTGTTTTTTTGTTTTTTTGTTTTTTGGACTATGCATATCTACATTTACGACGACTACGTAAATACAAAAAAATACGATAATGCTTTGGCGCGCATTGAAACCAGAATTACGGATCTGGGCTTAAACGGAAAAATTATCCGCTTAGGTCTTTTAAAAAACATAAACGAGGCCGTGGAAAACGAAATAAAGAGGGGAGCTAAGACTATTGTCGCGGTTGGCAGCGACCGGACTGTTAATAAAATAATTAATGCCATTATTATCGCGGGGATAAATAACCAGATGAAAATAGAAACTCCCTTGGGCATTATTCCGGTCGGCAATGAAAGTAATACCATTGCCGAAACTTTAGGCGTTGGCCAGGAAGAAGAAGCCGGGGACGTTCTCTCCGCCCGCCGCATTGAAAAACTGGATATTGCCCAGGCCGGACATAGTTTTTTTATCTCCCAGGCGCAAATCGCGAGCCAGGGCACGACTTTAGAAATTGAAAAAGATTATTCCATTGAAATAATGGAGCCCGGAGAAATAGACGTTATTAATCTTTCCATCTTTTCTAACTTGCCGGAAAAAGCCAAGCCCAACCCCAAGGACGGCATTTTAGAGCTCTATATAAAAACTAAGGCCGGACGGAAACTCACTAAATTAAACCCTGCCGCCAACCAAAGTCTTTTTTCTTTAAAAAAATTAACGATTATAAACCCAAAATACCCGATTATCCTAGATAACTCCATAGCCGTTTCCACCCCGGCCGAGATAAGCGTGAACCGGAGTTTGAATGTGATTGTGGGGAAGGAGAGAAGGTTCTAGAATTAAGATTTAAGAATTAAGATTTAAGAATTTTTAGGATTTAGAAAATAAATAAGGTTGGATAATAGTTAAATTTAAATGACATAATCATATGGAAAACAATTCTACACAAAAACAAGAGGTTGAGGCAACTGAACAACCCCAACCAACCATAAAAAAAGAAAAGATCGTTAAAACCGAAGATCTTGCGGAAAAATTTTTTGCGGCCTATGGCAAGAGCGGTAAAGATGAAAATAAAAAGGAATTTACCCACACACTCCAAAAATTTTTAAAGCAATTATTTGATAAGTATGAATGCTTAAAGTATAACATTTTAATACTCCATGATTATTCAACTTTACTTAAAAGTGATGCGGATAACATTTACAAAGCAATTAAAAAATTTTCCGAGACAAAACCGATACTTTTAATATTATTATCAAGAGGTGGCGAAGCAGGTTCCGCTTATTTAATAGGCAAACTTTGTCGAGAACATTCGAATAACAATTTTATTATTTCGATACCTAGATTTGCAAAATCCGCAGCGACATTACTTTGTTGTGCAGCAGACGAAATACACATGGGGGATTTAAGCGAGTTAGGACCGATAGACCCCCAAATTGATGAGAAGCCCGCCCTCGCTCTAAAAAATTCAATTGAACACATAGCCACCCTCGTAAATAACAACCCCTCATCATCAGATATGTTTGCCAAATATTTAAATTTATCAATCCCTCCAGTGCAAATAGGTTATTATGAACGAGTAGCAGAATCAGCTAAGCAATATGCAGAAAATTTGCTTGAAACACATACGACAAAGCTGCCTAGCTCCGCCGCAGATATTGCTTCGGCACTAGTTTATAAATACAAAGATCATGGATTTGTAATTGACAAAAAAGAGGCAGAAAAAATTTTTGGAGCTAAAATAATTAAAACTAATACTAACGAATATAAACTAGGAAATGAGCTTTATGAAACCCTGGATTTTATTAGATATCTTGCGGATGCTTTAAATTACTCATTTTATTATATTGGTAGTACGGAAACTGACCCAACATTTACCAAAAAACCTAATTAAACTACTACTAACACCCCATATGCGGTTTGCCCGTCGCGGTAGAGTCGCTGCCCGGAGAATAAAGTGTCCGTGCCGCTAAACCCTGGATCCTCGGGTCAAGGCCGAGGATGACAAGGGGAAGATGCTGTCGGCTCCGGGCTCTGCGTGGAGCCGTAACGCGAAACGTCCCGTCATTCCCGCGAAAGCGGGAATCCAGGAGAGAGCTGCAGGAAGTTTGGTTTGTTAAAATTGTGGCGAAATAAAATGTCCGTGCCGCTAAACCCTGGATCCCGGCTCAGAGGCCGGGATGACAAAGAGGAGGATGCCTTCGGCTCCGGGCTCTGCGTGGAGCCGTAAAAAATCCCCCTTACCTCCTTCAATGAAAGAGGGCATACTCCCGTTGCGGCAGAGTCTTCCGTAAAGTGGAGACGGCGACGGGGCGAAAAATCCCCCTAACCCCCTTTTCGAAAGGGGGCAAAAAATAATATGAAACACATTCATCTACAAGATTCTTGGATAATAAAAGCTCCTCTTGAGGATGTTTTTAATATTATCACTGATTTTAAAAATATGCCGAAAAATTTTCCAACAGTTGCCAAATCAATCACTATTACCAAGAGAGAGGGCAACTGCTTAGAAATGGACGCGGAAGTAAAATCTTTCGGCACCGCTTTTCCGGTCAAAATGAAAACTAAAATTCTCCCGCAAAGAGGTTTTATTTCTGACAACGAGAGTTCGAAATTCGGCACATCGGGGCATGAGGAGCTTTTATTGGAAAACGCGGAGGGTGGCACAAAAGTCAACTATGTCTACGAGGTGGATATTCATAAAAAATGGCTGCGTATTATTGCCAAGCCACTTATTGGTTGGTTCGCCATGAAGTTTTGGAAAAAAGCTTTTATAGATCGGCTAAGAGAATTATTGGAAAAAAGTAGGAGCAAAAAAACAAGATAAAGATAAAAATTTACTTTGCGGATTTGCTTCCGTCGCGGCAGGATCTCTCGCAAAGCCTACCTGCTGCCAATAACTCGCACAGAACAATAATAGTTTAAATCCTTTCGTCGCAGTCCCTGGCGGAGACGGCGACGGGGCGAGAAAAAAATATTTGTTTAACGCGATACTAGTGGCCAAAACATTATATAAAATTTTAAAAAATATTTTCGTTATTTTTTCGGAACGATTTTTTGACAAATAAAAAAAGCAGTTTATAGACTTGCTAAGGTCTGCTGTGTTTAAAAGTTCGTTGTAATGAACCACCCCCATCCAAAGAAATCCAGGATAGGCGCGAGAAGCACGAGCCCGAGAAGCCCGATGATGGAACATAATACCCCGAAGAAAGGAAATGCTATCGCTATCATGGCCACTCGCACCAGCGGATTTTTCACTGGCACACCATTTATTCTTGCCCAGCCAAACAGCGAAGCAAATACCCACAGAACTAGACCAACGATTGTCATTGTTGACATGATGCCCTCCCTTTTTGGGGTTAAAATTCTTTTTTTATTTGTCAAAAAATCTTTAAGTAGTAGCGACTAAGTGTTGCCTAAGCTTTGTTTAAAACAAAAAACCAAATAACTTTGCTGTCATTCTAAGAGCAATGAAGAATATCTTCAATCTAATACTTTGCGCTTACTAAAGGCAGATTCTTCGCTTCGCCTAGAACGACATTGTGGTTTACTCGCTACCAGTTCCTTGACTAGTAAATATAACATATTATTAAAATAAAGTCAAGCACAGATTAAACAATAGCAAAAAAATTCAAAAAGCCTCTTTAATAAGGTAAATATTTCACACTGTGGCAGAGTCTCTCGCGAAGCCTGCCTCGCCGGTAGGCGGGGAGAGAGCTGTAGGAAGTTTGGCTTGCTAAAATTGTGCCGAAACAAATTGTCCGTGCCACTAAACCCTGGATCCCGGCTCGGAGGCCGGGATGACAAAGAGAAAAAATATGCTTATAAAAGATTTACAAAATTGTAAAAAAATAATTGCCGGAGATAATTCAATTCTCCGCGAAGTTTTGCATCCGAAAAATGAAAAATTACAAATTCGCTACAGCTTGGCTCACGCGATTGTAAAACCCGGCGAAACTTCGCTGCCTCACAAACTTAAAACTTCTGAAGTTTATTATATTTTAGAAGGAGAGGGGATAATGTGTATAGAAAATGAATCGGAAAAAGTTCATTTTGGCCAAGCTATTTATATCCCGCCTAACGCCAAGCAATATATTAAAAATATCGGAAATTCTGATTTAAAATTTTTATGCATTGTGGACCCGGCTTGGCGGCCGGAGGATGAAGAAGTTGTTTAACTCCGGGCTCTTCGTAGAGCTAGAGAGATAAAAAATCCCCCTAACCCCCTTTAACAAGGGGGCATAAATATGTTTTTTTAAAAACAAGTATTTTTAGGAAGCCAATTAATTCAACAGGTTAAAAGGAGGAACGCCATGGAAATTCTTCTAACCGTATTGATTGCTGCCGTTGTTTTAGCAATCGTATTCCGCGGAAAGATCAGGGAGGCCTGGGACTGGTTTTCTTACACGTCCGGATGGTGAGAAACAAAAAAACCGCTTCCGCACGGGGAGGCCAAAAACTTCCCCGCTTTCTAAAAATATTTGTTTTAACTATCGTGGACTCTGCGTAGAGCTAGAGAGCGCGAAAAATAAAAAACGAGGCGCTCTATAGAAGAACGCCTCGGTCAAAGATCGGATTTTTGCTTAACGCATCGGCATGAGGTTATGTCGTTTATTCCTCTTCTCGAAGAAAACAACGTATACCAGCGAGATAAGCGCCAGAATCCCGAGAACCAAGAGAGATTTCATAAAACCGAACCTGGCTTCGGCCTGCGTCCAAACCATTGCCCCGGCAACATAAGATACAAACACCGCTATGGCAGTAAAGAAATATCTTCTTACCTGATTTTTCCCGAACAGCGGAAACAGGGCGATGAGGATAAAAATCATGGCAGCCAGGCAACGGACGATGATACTCACACAGTAGCCGTCGAATGATCCGAAGGATTCCCGCGGAACAACGAAGATCGACAGAGCGCACGCAAAAAACAAAACCCAGGAAACGATTGAAGTAATCACGGCCAACCTCCCAATTTTACGGGTTAAGAATTTAATTTAAATCCGAGCTTAGGCCTCTATTAAACGTGAAAGAACTTCAAATAAACCTACCATAAATAATTAAAAAAGTCAACGCTAATAACCTAAAAGGAGACGGCGATGGGGTGAAAACTACCCTTTCTGTCATTCCCGCTAAAGCGGGAATCCAGGGTTAGTCCGCAGAAAATTTTGTTTGGTAAAATTATGGCGAAACAAGTTGCCCCTGCCGCTAAACCCTGGATCCCGCATCAAGTGCGGGATGACAAGGAGAAAATTTGAAAATAGAATAAAAAATTAGAATTGGACTATCACATTTAAAAAAGGGGGCCATATGGCCATCAAGCTGTTTAATTTAGTCGTTCCAAAGAATTCCGATCCCGAACTCGTTATCGGCAGAGTTATCGGAATGTCGCGGTTTGAATTAAGCATCGGACCGCTCCTGAAGATTCGGGACATTATCACGGGAAAGCTCATTGAGAGATTTCCGATGCACGTGGACAAACTTGTGCGAGAAGCTTAACGTTCTTTCTTTTAAACCTAAAACTGCGGAAGGTTGGACAACCTTCCGCCCAATTCTAATTTTTTATTTATAATATGGAGCAACTAAAAACTTACGAAAACTACCCCGGCTGCATAATCTTCGCTTCCAATTCCGTTTCTCTCGCGATCTATTTTATCGGCGCTTTTATCATTTCTAAAATCGGCCTTATCTGGCTGGGTTTATATTTATTGTATATTGTAGGGCTTGAAATAAGACTTATGAAAGGACATTGCCCAAATTGTTATTATTACGAAAAAAATTGCGCTTTTGGCAAAGGTAAAATAAGCTCCTGGTTTTTTAAGAAAGGCGACCCTAATAATTTTACAAAAAATAAAATCACCTTTAAAGACATTCTGCCTGATTTTTTAGTTTCCCTAATTCCCTTAGCCGTAGGCCTTGTCTTATTAATTTTAAATTTCAGCTGGCTGATTTTAATTTTAATTATTTTACTGGTAATCCTGGCTTCATCCGGAAGCGGATTCGTCCGCAAAAATTTGGCTTGTAAATTCTGCAAGCAAAGAGAAATCGGCTGCCCGGCGGAACAATTATTTAATAAAAGAGGGTAAAATAAATCCCCCTTACCCCCTTTAACAAGGGGGAAATATCAATATGCCGAATAAAATTATCATCTATTATTCTTTAGAAGGAAGCACGAGATTAATGGCCGAAACCATGGCTCGGGCCATAGGCGCGGATATTTTAGAATTGAAACCGCTTAAAGAAATAAACCCGAACGGATTTTTAAAATATTTCTGGGGCGGCCGGCAGGTAATTTTTAAAGAAAAGCCGAAACTGGAAATTTTTGCTAAAAATCCTTTGGATTATGATATAATTATAATCGGCACCCCGGTCTGGGCTTTTACCTTTGCCCCGCCCTTGCGGTCGTTTTTTAAGCGGGTGAAGTTAAGGGATAAAAAAATCGGAATATTTTGCTGCCACGAGGGTAATTTTGGAAAAACTTTAGAAAATTTAGCTAAAGAACTGGCGGGGAATACGATTATCGGGCAAGCGGATTTTTTAAACATTAAAAAGGACCAGGAAAAAAATATAAAGAAAGCCAAAGATTGGGCGCTAAAAATAAAGCAGCAGTCCTTCCGCTAAAGAGACTGCTGACAGGCGGAAAAATATGATTTATCTTGCTTCAGACCACGCCGGTTTCCAGTTAAAAAAAGAAATAGCTTCTTTTTTAAAACAGGCAAATTTTGATTTCATAGATATCGGCCCGGGGGAGTATGATGAATCTGACGATTATCCGGATTATATAATTCCGGCGGCCGAGAAAGTGGCGCAGTCGCCGGATGAAAATAAAGGGATTATTTTAGGAGGTTCCGGCCAAGGCGAAGCTATTGCCGCCAACAAAATAAAAGGAATAAGGGCGGCGCTTTTTTACGGCGGTCAAAAAGAAATCATATCGCTTTCAAGAATACATAATAACGCTAATGTCCTATCTTTGGGCGCAAGATTTCTAGATAAAAAAGAAACGATTGAGGCAGTAAAACTTTGGCTTAAAACCAGTTTTTCCGATGAAGCCAGGCACGAGAGACGAATAAAAAAAATAAACGATTTTGAAAATAAATTATGAACAAAAAAATCCTTAAACTAATTAAATATTCTCCGGGCGGAATTTTAAGCAAAGTTATTGAAAAAAATGAAAAAATGGACATCACCTTATTCTGCCTGGCCGCTAAAACGGAAATTTCCGAGCATACTTCCACAAAACCGGGCTTTGTTTATGTTGTTGAGGGGGATGGGGTTTTTAATCTTGCCGGCAAGGCGATAACAATGAGCCCCGGAGTATTAATTTATATGAAAGAAAACGCTGTCCATTTTTTAAAAGCCAATAAGAACACGAGTTTTTTGCTCGCGCTCGCGAATAATTAAAGGAACAATCCCCCTAGCCCTCCGCCTCGGCCGATCCGCCAGCTGGCGGAGAGACGGGCCTTTTCGAAAGAGGACAGAAACCCCCTTAATCCCCCTTTCGAAGGGGGACAAATATATGTCGCACGAAATTGAAGCGAATTACCGAGAAAATTGGTATGATGAAAAAACGCAATGCCAGAATTGCACAAGTTTTATTATGGGCGCGGACGGAAAATATTATTGCTCTGAAGGTAAATGCGAAGTGCCTCTAGACGCGCATTGCGACTTTTTCCAGGCGATTGATTAGATAAATATTTAATAATTAACTAAAAATTTATGAAAGGTTTTAACGCCAACATTGAAAAAGACACCTTGGCAAATAAAAATTTCCGCCAGGTGCTCTACACTGGCAAACACAGCCAGTTAGTTTTAATGTCTCTTCTTCCCAAAGAAGAAATCGGGATGGAAACGCACGCCGACAATGACCAGTTCTTCCGCTTTGAAAAAGGGGAGGGAAAATGTATTATTGACGGCAATGAATATGATTTAAGAGACGGGTCGGTTATTATTGTGCCGGCCGGAGCCGAGCACAACATTATTAACACTTCCACCACCGAGGAGTTAAAGCTCTACACTATCTATTCGCCGGCGCACCATCAAGACGGGGTTGTACGCGCCACTAAAGCCGAGGCCGAAGCCGACTCTCCGGAGTTTGATGGAAAGACAACGGAATAAGTATTAATCCCCCTGGCCCCCTTTATCAAGGGGGTAAAATCCCCCTTAGCCCCCCTTTGACGAAAGGGGGCAATTAAAAAATATGACAAAAATAAATGAAATTTACAAATGCAATGTCTGCGGCAATATTGTGGAAATGGTCCATACCGGAGTGGGGCAATTAGTCTGCTGCGGCCAGCCCATGCAACTACAAGTCGCGAACACCGTGGACGCGGCCAAAGAAAAGTCCTCCGTCGCTAAAGCTATGGAGGACAAGCATGTTCCCGTTATTGAAAAGGTTGAAAACGGGGTTAAGGTAAAAATCGGCTCTGTCCCTCATCCGATGGAAGAAGCGCACTATATTGAATGGATAGAAATAATCGCGGACGGCAGGTCTTACAAAAAATTCTTAAAACCCGGGGACAAACCGGAGGCCGAATTCTGCGTTGATGCGAAAGAAATCCTTGCCCGAGAATACTGCAATCTCCACGGGCTTTGGCAGGCGTAACATCATAATAAAAGGATATTATAACCTCCTATGGGTTTATAATATTTGCCAAACCAACTATGCCAGCGAAACAATATATTGAAGGACTAATAGATGGATGCAAAAAAAATCATTGCGAAAATACTTGTTGCGACGATGACCAGGTAGAAGAGTGGGCTAATGAGTACTTCGCCTTCCATGAGAGAATTAAAGATCACCTTAAGGCCGCAGGGATAAACATTAAATTTATTGGAGATCGGGTGCAATTTAAAAATTGTACAGATGGTAAATTATGTAAATTTTTAAAATATTCTCTGAATAAAGATATTGACCCGAGGCCGATTGACTGCAAAATATTTCCTTTTGTGGTGGATTGGGATTCTATAAATTTTGATAAAAAAATAGTTAAACTGTATTATTGGGACGAATCCTGCCCCTTGATTAAAAATAACTCCATACCGAATGAATTCAGGAGAGAAGTGGAGAATATTATAAAACGAGATTTCGCCGTGTTATTTTATGGAGCAAGATTTAAAGTAGAATTTGTCAACCAAGTTTATCAAAATTAATTTTTTCAGTCTGACAATAAAAAGAAGGCAAGACTGGTTAATCTTGCCTTCTTTTTTGTTTTTTGTAAAGTTTATTGTAAACTAACTTTTTCTACTATTTCCATTTTTTGGCCTAAAAATTTTTCTCCCAAATTTTTAAACCTGTTTACATCATCCGTTGTGTAAAAAATTCTTTTTTTCTTTTTAAAAATTTTGGCTTCTATTTCCGGGTGCCTAACTAAATAATCGGCCAGCTTCTCGGCGACAAACTTAGGCGAATCAAAGACCTGGCAGCGCTTACCCATTACTTTCTCAATCTCTTTAAAAAGAAGGGAATAATGGGTGCAGCCAAGAATCAGGCAGTCAATCTTTTTTAATTTAAGCGGGCGCAGATAATATTTTAAAATCATTTTCGTTTCCTTTCTCCCTGTCCAGCCCTCTTCCACTAAAGGAACAAGCAGGGGACAGGATTGGCTTGAAATTTCCAGGCCAGGGGATAATTTTTCCAGTTCCCGATTATAAGCCCTTGATTCAATCGTGGAACGGGTGCCAATAATTCCCACCCGGTTTCTTTTTGGTGATTTTTTCACTTCCTCGGCTACCGCCTCGGCAATCGGAATAATAACCCCTAAAACCCGACCATCCGAATAATTTTCCGGCAGCCACTTCTGCTGGATTTTTCTTAGGGCCTCGGCGGAAACCGTATTACAGGCGACGATTATCAGCTCGCAGCCCTTTTTAAACAAAAAATCCACCGCTTCTTCGGTGTATTTATAAATCAGCTCGGGCGATTTATTGCCGTAAGGCGCCCGGGCGCTGTCGCCTAAATAAATATAGTCGTAAGCTGGCAAGCGGGCTAAAAATGACTTTAAAATTGTTAAGCCCCCGAAACCAGAATCAAAAACGCCGATCATAAAAAATAAAATATAAAAAATAAAAAATAAAAAATATTTTATACTTAAAAAGCATCTTTTATGTTTTATTTTTTATCTTTTATTTAACAACTTGGCCTTCAATTATGCCACTGCCCTGATTTTTATTTTCTGGCTGCTTAAAAATATATAATTGCTGCAAGGCGGTTAGGGCCGTGGTGATAAACCAATAAAGGGTAAGGCCGCCAGGCAGGGTAAGACCGAAAAAAACCGTTAAAACCGGCATAAAATAAAGCATCTGCTTATTCATAATCGCCATCATGTTTTCGTCCTTGGCTCCGCTATTTTTTATTGCCGGCTTTTTCGTCATCATCATCTTCGCCTGCCAAAACTGGGCGGCGCCGGCCAGCAAAGCCAGATAAACATTAGGTTTAGCCAGTTCTAAAAAGCCGAGAGACATACTATTAACCGCTTCCGGCCGGCTGATAAAAGAATAAACTAAATTAAGGGAATCGCCAGCCAGACCGTCCCGAAAAACCATAAAAACCGCCCAAAGAAAAGGCAGCTGGATTAAAAGCGGCAAGCAGGAAGAAAAGGGATTAACCTTATTTTCCTTATAAAGGAGAAGCATCGCCCGGCCCATTTCGTCTTTTTTATCGCCATATTTCTTCTTTAGCTCGTCAATCTTGGGCTGGAGGTCCTGCAGGGCCTTTTGGGATTTAATTGCCTGCTTGGAAAGAGGCAGTAAAACCGCCTTAATTAGGATAGTTAGAGCGATAATAGCCAGACCCAAATCCTGTCCGGGAATAATATTATAGAGCCAAACCAATAAATTTAAAATCGGCTGATAAAAAATTATTTGGAATATATGTGCCATATTGAAAAATTAAAAATAAAAGACAAAAAATAAAAAATTATATTTTATATTTAATTTTTTATTTTTTATTTATTTTACGGGGTCCCAGCCGCCTTTATTCCAGGGGTTGCAGCGCATTACTCGCCAGATGGCCTTAAAACCGCCTCTTATAAAACCGTATTTGGCTATAGCCGCGATTGCATAGTCCGAACAGGTGGGCCGGAACCGACAATAACCATAGGGCTTAAAAATTTTTAACAAACCATGGTCAAAAGACAGGGTTTTTTGGTATATTTTTATTATTTTTATGGCGATAAAACGGGGATAATACTGTAAATTAAACATACACTACGAATTACAAATATCTTACGAATTTACGAATACCAAACAAACTTTTCCTACCAAAATTCGTAAATTCGTAGCAGATTCGTAATTCATAGGGTTATTTATAGAGCCCCAGTTTCTTAAAATTATAGCTGATCGCCGCCTCTATCTCCTGATAATTTTTGCCCAAGATTAGCGGCAAAGTAATAATCACCACATCAAAACCCGGCTTAATCCCAGGGGTTTGCAATCTTATTATTTCCCTTATCCGCCTCTTAATTTGATTGCGTTCTATGGCCTTTTTGCTGATTTTATTGCTTACCAAAATGCCGAAACGGCTCAAGGCCAGCTCGTTGGTAGCGGCTTTTACCCCTAGAATTTTACTAAAAACCGAGCGCCCCTTTTTAAAAACCTTATCAAATTCTTTATCTTTTTTTAATTGGCCCTCTTTCTCAAGCATAAGCACCGTCTTATTTTACACCCTCGGAAAAGATGCGGAATAAACAGAAACCGCTCCTATTTTAAAATTGGCGCGGTTTTCTGAACTTTTGGAAAAAGATTATTTGCAAAGTTTCTTCCTTTTTTTCGTCCGGCGCCTGGCTAAAACCTTGCGCCCGCTTTTACTCGCCATTCTTTTTCTGAAACCATGCTTCTTTTTAGCTCTTCTCCGGTTTGGTTGATAGGTTCTTTTTGGCATATTTATTTATTTTCCGCTAAATGACTACAGAAAAAATTTAACGGAATCAGCTCTTGCTTTTTTAAAATATTTCCCTTACTATTTTAACATATCACATTTTCCGGCGTTGGTCAACCCCGTTAGAAACTCATTCTATGAAAAATAATGCTTCTAACTGGGCTCAGGCGGGGCATAAAATCTAACCGCACAAGTTATTTGTCCCGTTAGAGATAAATCTAACAGGATTCATGTTCTTAGCCAAACGTAATAAATTGCGGGTCATGTTTCTAACCCCATTAGAAATAGATTTCTAAGCGGGGCTAATGGGGTCAACCTTAAAAATTCTCCCCTTCCTACCGTCAAAGGGGAGAGAAAAGCTTTTATCGGCTTTTCCACTTCTTATCAACAATTTATAAACATTGACGAAGGTTTCTTTATTAAATTTTACCTGTTATAATAATTTAATAAACAACTAACTTCTTCTCTCCTTATGAATAATGAACAAATTTGGCAAGCGGTTTTAGGAGAAATAGAACTAAATCTGTCCAAAGCCAACTTTACTACCTGGTTTAAAAACACCTTTATTTCTCTGTTTGACGACGAGCAGGTTATAATCTGCGTACCCAACACTTTTACCAAGGCCTGGCTTGAAAAGAAATACCACAAAGAAATTTCTTCGGCTTTAGAAAACATCACCAGCAAAAAAGTCAAAAAAATATTTTACAAAGTGGAAATGAAAAAACCCAGCTCCGTCGACAGTCTCCTTAAAAAGATTAAAATGAAAAAAGACGAAAATCTGGCTGGGGAAGCAACAACTAATAACCGCTTTGGCCTAAATTCCCGCTATGTTTTTGAAAATTTTATCGTCGGCAAAGGCAATGAGCTGGCTCATGCCGCTTGCCAGGCCGTCGCGGCTAACCCGGGCAAGGCCTATAATCCTTTATTTATCTACGGCGGCGTCGGCTTGGGAAAAACCCATCTCCTGCAGGCTATCGGCCATGAAGTTTCCAAAAGAACCGACAAAATTCTCTACGCTACCAGCGAAAAATTCGCCAATGATTATATCCAGTCTGTCCGAAGCGGCGGGGCTAAAGAATTTAAAGACCGCTACCGCAATATGGACCTTCTTTTAATTGACGATATTCAGTTTATGGGCGGCAAAGACGGAACCCAGGAAGAATTTTTCCATACTTTCAATGAACTTCACCAGACCAATAAGCAGATAGTTATTACCTCGGACCGGCCGCCAAAATCCATCCCGGCTATGGAAAAAAGGCTTCTTTCCCGCTTTGAATGGGGGATGATTGCCGATATTATCCAGCCGAACGTCGAAACTAGACTGGCGATTTTGGATAAAAAATGCCGGGAAAAAAATTATTCCTTAAATGAAGAAATCCTTTCTTATATCGCCAATAATATTTCCAATAACATCAGGGAACTGGAGGGGGCTTTAAACCGGATTATCGCTTACCATGAATTTAACAATACCACGCCGACCATAGAAACCACCAAGGCGATTTTAAACGACTTAATGACCAATCTCCAGTCAAGGTCGCTTTCGCCCAAGGATATTTTGGAAGCGGTAGCCAAATTTTATAATTTAACCATTAAAGATTTAACCGGGCAGGGGAGAAGAAAAGAGCTGGTCTGGCCAAGACAGATCACTATTTTTCTGATGCGGGAGGAAACAAACACCTCTTATCCGACGATTGGCCAAGAATTGGGCGGCCGGGACCATACCACGGCTATGCACGCTTACAATAAAATTTTAAGAGAAGTAAAAGAAAAAGAAAATGAAAAAATAAAACATGAAATAGAATCAATTAAGCAAATCCTTTATAACAGCTGTTTATAACTCCTGTTAATAAAATCTTAACTCACCTTAATAATTTGTTGATAAAGCAAGAAAAAAATATTTTACCCACAGCTTAACCAAAACTTACCCCCACTTTTATTTGAAATATTAACAGCTTATCAGGTGGTAAATTTTTCAAAAACGGAAATAAAAACAAAGAAACCGCCGCTAAAATAAAAGTTATCAACCGCCTTATTACTATTACCTTTTATTTATATAAGTATAATTATATATAAAGTAAAAAATATGAAATTTTCCATTCTAAAAGAAAATTTGAATTCTGCTTTATTTATTGTAAGTCATATAACCGGAAAAAACATAAACCTGCCGATCTTAAATAACGTGATGATAGAAGCTAAAGACGGGAATATTAAGTTAATAAGCACGAATTTAGAAATAGGGATAATCCATAATTTAAGGGGGAAAATAGAAAAAGAGGGGTCTTTTACGGTTGACTCCAAGGTGATGACCGATTATGTCGCCCTGCTTCCCAATAAAAAGGTGGATATTGAAAAAAAAGAAAATAATCTGGTGGTGGAGTGTGAAAATTATAAAACTAAAATCAGGGGTCAGGCGGCCGATGAGTATCCGTTAATTCCGTCGGTTGACAGAAATAATTATTACAGCGCGCAGATAGACGAATTTAAAAGGGCTTTGGCTCAGGTGGTTTTCTCCGTTTCCACTTCGGAAACAAGAATGGAGCTCTCCGGCGTATTTTTTAACTTCCGCGACCATAAGTTAACCCTGGCGGCAACCGACAGCTATCGCTTATCGGAAAAAGAAGTAAATTTAAAAAATGGGTCGGGGGAAGGGCAAAGTATAATTGTCCCGGCCCGGACCCTGCAGGAACTTATAAGAATCCTTTCTGGTTTAAAAGAAGATGGAGACACGGGCGGAGACAGTGAAGAGATAAAATTTTATATTTCCGACAGCCAGATTTTATTCACAGTTAAATCAACCGAGCTTATTTCCCGCCTGATTGAGGGGCAGTATCCGGACTATAAGCAAATTATTCCCGCGATGGCTAAGACGACGGCTTTGGTTAATCGGGCGGAACTCGTCCGGGCGGTTAAGGCCTCATCCTTATTTTCCAAAACTAGCATCAATGACGTTAATTTGGATTTTCCCAAAGGCAAAAACCAGGTGGTAATTTCCTCGGCTTCGGACCAGACCGGAGAAAGTGTTATAAGTTTAGAAGCGGACAGCCGCGGAGAAGATAACGGCGTGGTTATTAATTACCGCTATTTACTGGACGGCCTTAACAATCTTGACGGAGAAAACGTAAAAATAGAAATTATTGATAATAATACCCCCTGCCTCCTTAAGCCAGAAAAAGAAAAGGATTATTTATATATTATCATGCCGATCAAGCAATAAGACAAGAATGGACGCGAATTTAAACGAATAAAACGAATTATAATTAACATAATAAAAAATAATATAAAAAATTTATATAAATGTAGGGGCAGCATATTGTGCTGCCCCTACATTGTTTTATATTATTTTATTTTTAAATTATTTAATCATTTATAGTAACCGTGATTTCTTCGCTTTTTTTAGTCTGACCGCTCCAGCTTTTGGCCTCGCCATACAGCTTATAAGAGCCCGGGGAAGGAATTTTCTTCCAGCTGCCGGAAATAATTTCGTTCTCAATCGGCCCTAAGGTGGTTATTAGGGTGGAGTCGCCGTCTTCGCCCCTTAGAAATATATCAATCTTGGCAGTTTGGCTCGGGTTATTGGTTTTTATTTTTAAATTCACGGGAAAATCGGCCTTACTGATGACAGCGCCATCGCCCGGTTCCTGCCAGGAGAGATTAATTTCGCC
>JAQTSG010000059.1 GCA_028711415.1 Patescibacteria group bacterium
TTTTTCTTAATTGTTTTCTGATTTTGGTCTCAGAAGGGACCTGGTTTAAGAGCGCGATCATAGAACAAGAGAGTTAATTATTAGCTAGTTTAATTTTACTCTTGTTCCAACTGCCTTAGTATACCCGTGAAATTTAGGGACTTAGTCGCCTCGTTGGCGACTAAGTCCCTTTTGTGTACCTTTTCTTTTTTGCAGAATAAAAAAAGCCTGGTCTCAAATAAGACTCGGGCTGTGTAAATATTACTTCACGGTTTGGTCGGATGAATTTCCTAACACGCGCAGTGTCAGCAGAAATTCATGGCCAAACCCGCCGCGCCGAAATCGTGTTCCATCGACATGTCGGTCAGAGGGTTGGCGTTTTCGGAGACGACGCCGGCAAGCTCGTTCGCGTAAGCTCTGCCCTCCGGATTCTGCGCCATGGCGGTGCTGTGGGCATAGTAGGTGTTGGCGACGAGATTGATCGGCATTTTGAGCGTAGCCGCGGCGAGACCGGAGAGATTGACGTTGTCGGAGAGCGTCCTGGTGGATTCGACGGATTCGGCCAGACAGTTATTGTCGATATTCGCACCGGCCGAGATTTCGATTTTCAGAACGTAAGCGACCTCCGAATTGAACCATTGAGCGTCTGCGCCGTCCGAGCCGTTCGTCAGGGTAGTGCCGTAAGTGTTGATCGAGCCTTCGATATAGTTGCTGTCGGTCACCGGGAGAATGATGGCGATGGTCGTGAACGTACCATTTATCTGTGCCGTATCCGCATTTCTCGTGACCGTAATGTTCGCGCCGTCCACACTCTTGCCGTTGTCTTCGATTTTGGCCGTGGTGGCGACTTCTTCGGTGATCTGGGCCGAAGCGATCTGTGCGTTGGCCGAGATGAGATCCGCGCCCGCGTTGACGTCAAAGGTAAAGGTGACGTTGGCTGCCGTGTCCATAGCGATGACATTCGGATGGACGATCGTGGCGGCGGTAGCGGATACCGAGATGAGATCATTCCCGTTGATGACGGCGGGTGGCGACGTTGTCATTCCCATAGCGGTCATCGCGGGGATCATGAGCAGAATCACTGTAAAGAAGATGAGCTTTCTCACTTGTTACCTCCATTTTCCGGAATTGGAGTTCTTCGGAAATACTTTCTTTACTTCGCTTCTACTAATGGAGTCCTCCGCTCTCCATAATTATGGGTTTAAAGGAACAACCCCTGTTGGTCCTTGAAGGCCTGTGGATAAATTGCAGGGGAAATATTGTTATTTATAATAATACCCTAAAATAAGAAAAAAAACAAGAGATTTTTTATTATAAATTAAATTTAATTTTTTGTCAATACATTTAAGTTTTTATAAAAATATGTTAAGGTTTAGATAGCTTTTACCTGCCTGCCGCCTGCCTGTCCGGTAGGCGGGGCAGGCAGGGCTGTTAGGTGTCAGCTGCTAGCAATTTTTAGTTTTTCGTTTTTAGCTTTTAAATATGGCCGATTTATCTAGGTTTCAAGAAAATTTTTATTCGTTGCGCCAGAAATTTTTTGGCACATTTTCTTATTTATCCGGCTTTTTTTTCATCCGGCTTTATTTCATAGTTCTTTTGGGAATTAATCTTTTAATTTGGCTGGCCGCTTATTTTATTAATGTTTCCGTAAGCCAAGACTTGGTGGTCCTTCATTATAATATTGATTTCGGGGTTGATTTAATCGGCAGCGTTAAAAGGGTCTATATTATACCTCTTTTGGGGCTGATAATTGTTTTGGTAAACGCGGTTTTGACTTTTATTTTTTCCCGGCGCCAGGATTTTAAATTTTTTTCCCAACTTTTACTGGCCGCTTCGCTGGTCGTTAATATTTTTTTATTGATTGCCTTGGGATCGGTTTATTTAGTGAACTTTAGATAGAACACAAGAATTTTAAATAACAAATTTTAAATTTTAAATGACGGCGAATAACGAAATTAAGCAACTAAAATTTAAAATTTAAAACTTAAAATTAAATAAAGTATGCAAGAATTTCACATTATCAGGATTCTTTTTTTATCAACTTTGGCTTTTGTTTTTGCTTTTGCTTTGACGCCGGCCCTTACCCATTTTTTGTATAAATACAAATTGGGAAAAAAAATCAGAAGCAACGGCGAAACTCCTATTTTTACCAAGATGCACGCCCATAAAGCGGGCACGCCGACTATGGGCGGACTCCTTGTCTGGGGTACGGTTTTGATTTTCTCTCTCCTGTTTTTTTATTCAGCCAAAATTTTTCCGGTAGATTTTTTAAAAAATCTTAATTTTTTGTCCCGCAGTGAAACCCTGCTTCCTCTGGGAGCTTTGGTGGCGACAGCCTTGGTTGGTTTGTGCGACGACTGGTTGGATGTCCGGGGCAAAGGAATCTTGGGGGGCGGAGGGCTTACAATCAGCCACCGTCTTTTAATTTATACGATTATCGCCATCTTCGGTTCCTTGTGGTTTTATTTCAAGCTGGATTGGACGGTGTTGCATATTCCTTTTCTGGGAAATTTTGAAATCGGCTGGTGGTATATTCCTTTTTTTATTTTTGTTATTGTCGCCACTTCTTTTTCTGTTAACGAGATTGACGGTTTGGACGGGCTGGCCGGCGGAACTTTGCTGGCTTCTTTTTTGGCCTATGGAGTGATCGCTTTTGTTATGGCGAGATATGACTTGGCGGCCTTCTGCGGCATAATCGTCGGGTCGCTCCTGGCTTTCCTTTGGTTTAATATTATGCCGGCCCGTTTTTATTTAGGGGATACCGGCGCCATGAGTTTGGGCGTGACTTTAGGCATAATTGCCATGCTCACTAATTATGTTCTGCTCCTCCCGATTATCGGCCTTTTATTCGTGGCTGAGGCTTTATCCGTTATAATTCAGCTTGGCTCAAAAAAGTTTTTCGGCCGGAAAGTTTTTCTTTCCGCGCCAATTCATCATCATTTTGAAGCTTTGGGCTGGCAGGAAGCTAAAATCGTCATGCGTTTTTGGGTGATTGCCGGCATCACAACGGTTATCGGCCTGATTTTGTTCTTATTGGATAGAATGGTGTAGGGGGCGAGAGAATATTGTTTTATTAATTTTTAATTCCTAATTCACCTAATTTCTAATTTAGGAATTTCCGTATGGCCACTTTAAAGCAAGCTATCAATAAATTGTTGGAACCAAAGGGCGGTGAGCACGAAAGCGACAAAAACCTGGTTGTGGCTGTCGGCGTTATAGTTGTTTTCGGTTTGATTATGCTCTCAAGCGCCACCTCGGCCGTAGCTTACGCCAAATTCGGCAATAGCTACTATTATTTTGCCAACCAGCTGTTTGGGTTGGCCTTGGGGATTTTTGCCGGTTATTCTTTTTCCCGTCTGGATTACCATATTTGGCGCAAATACGCTTTTGCTTTTTTAATTTTTTCAATCATTCTTCTCTTGCTGGTTTTTATTCCCGGGCTTTCCGCCACCTGGGGAAGATCGCGAAGCTGGATTAATATTTTCGGATTTTCTTTGCAGCCGTCGGAATTTGTAAAACTTTTTTATCTTCTTTATCTGGCGGCCTGGCTTGAATCGCGGGAAAAAAAATTAAGCGATTTGCACCAGGGAACCGGCCCCTTTGCCGTTGTTCTGGGGGTGATTGCCTTTTTAATGATTCTGCAGCCGGATGTCGGGACTCTTTCCATTATCGCCCTTATTTCTTTAATTGTTTATTTTGTCGGCGGAGGAAAAATTTTTCATATTTTTGTTATAGCCATAATCGGGGTCTTGGCTTTTGCGATAATGGTCCATTATAAGCCTTACCAGATGGACCGCTTTCGGTGTTTGGTTGATCCGAGTTTTAGCCGTAATGACATTTGCTATCAGGTTAATCAGTCTTTAATCGCGGTTGGTTCAGGCGGTATTTTCGGCCGGGGCTTGGGCGAAAGCCGGCAGAAATTTATGTATCTGCCCGAAGTAATGGGCGATTCAATTTTTCCTATTATCGCCGAGGAAACCGGCCTGATAATAAGCGGATTGTTGGTGATTTTATACGTTTATATTTTTTATCGCGGTTATTTGATCGCCAAATACGCGCCTGATATGTTCGGGCGGATTTTGGCAATCGGCATTGTAAGCTGGATCGTTATTCAGGCGATTTTTAATATCGGCGGTATGGTTAATTTTTTGCCCATGACCGGCGTTCCTTTGCCTTTTATAAGTTATGGCGGCTCGGCTATAATGTCGTCCTTGGCCGCAATTGGGATATTAATTAATATCAGCAAACACACGAAGATAGGTATTAGGTGTTAGGTATTGGATATTAGGTTTTAGCTTTTAGGTGTTAGTCAAGAGGTATATGTTTGTATATACTTAAAAATAGAAAAAAGACCTACCGTGTTGTTGGTAGGTCTTTAGGAAGAAGTTCGGCAACGAGGGCCTATGCCTTTACCGGTTTTAGCGCAGATACAAACTCCGATGTATTTACCGCCTTCGTTCGCCTCCATCCATGGTAAATACAGCAGGAAATAACCACAACCTTTTTGGCAAATTTCTACAGATACGCCGTCATAAGCATTTTTAACAAGTCCTCGTCTTTGATTATTAGCAGTCATTATTAAACCCCCTATATAAAGTTCAATTATTTTTTTAGCCAAACATTAAGATGATACCGCAAAAAAATAAAAAAGTAAACCCCGTTAGAAATAATGCCCCGTCGCCCCTTGTCCAGACGGAAGTTAGAATTTCTAATGGGGTCAAAATCCTTTTAACTGGAGGCGGAACCGGCGGGTCAGTAACGCCGCTTTTGGCAGTGGCGGAGGAATTAAGAAGTAAGAAGTCAGAAGTAAAAAGTGAGAAAGATTATCAATTTTTATGGGTGGGGACAAAGTTTGGGCCGGAAAAAGAAATGGTGGAGAAGGA
>JAQTSG010000017.1 GCA_028711415.1 Patescibacteria group bacterium
GTTAAGTAATGGCGGGCATAAGGATAAAGGCCGCCGTCAGTTAATTTTTCTAAAATATCCCTCTTAATTTCAAGACTTTCCTGGGCAATCTGCATCAGGTTATCCAGGCGGGAGAAAAATTCTTCTTTGGTTTTTGATAAATAACCGATGCGGGGAAGATTAATGGTAACAACGCCGATTGAGCCGGTTAAAGGATTAGCGCCGAACAATCCGCCGCCTCTTTTCCTTAATTCCCGGTTATCTAAACGGAGGCGGCAGCACATACTCCGGGCATCCTCCGGGTCCATATCAGAGTTAATAAAATTAGAAAAATAAGGAATGCCATACTTGGCGGTCATTTCAAAAATTTTTTCCGCGACTTGGCAGTCCCAGGGAAAATTATTGGTAATATTGTAAGTCGGGATGGGAAAAGTAAAAACCCGTCCCTTCGCATCGCCTTCCATCATCAGCTCGGCAAAGGCGATATTAAACATATCCATTTCTTTTTGAAAATCCTTGTACTTTTCCGGCTGGACTTTTCCGCCAATAATGACATTTTCTTCCCCGGTGGTCTTTCCCGGAGCCAGGTCAAGAGTAATATTGGTAAAAGGCGTCTGAAAACCGACCCGCGTCGGCACATTAACGTTAAAAAGAAATTCCTGCAAGCATTGTTTCACTTCTTGATAACTAAGATTATCATACCGGATAAACGGAGATAAATAAGTGTCAAAATTGGAAAAAGCTTGAGCTCCGGCCACTTCACCCTGCAAAGTATAGAAAAAATTCACTACCTGGCCCAAAGCCGTGCGAAAATGCTTAGCCGGCCCTGATTCAACTTTTCCGCTCGCCCCCCGGAAACCCTGCAATAATAAATCTTTTAAATCCCAGCCGGCGCAATAAGGAGCCAGGATCTGCAGATCATGGAGATGAAAGTCGCCGTTCTTATGAGCTTCCCTTACGTTAGTCGCGTAAACTTTATTCAGCCAGTAGTGGGAGGAAATGGTTGAAGCCAGATGATTATTCAACCCCTGCAGGCTATAGCCCATGTTTGAATTTTCCTTAACCCGCCAGTCCGACTGCTTTATATATTCCTCCATCAGCTCATTGGAGTTTATCATGGTTGACTTCAGGTCGCGGAGTCTTGCCCGCTGGTCGCGGTATAAAATATAAGCTTTGGCAATTTTAATAGACCGATTCCGGATTAAAACCTCTTCCACGATATCCTGAATTTCTTCCACGGCCGGAATGCTGCGGAAATGAAACTTACTTTTTAATATTTCCGCCACTTCATTGCCTAATCTCTCCGCCAGCTCTTCGTCTAAAATCCCGACGGATTCGGCCGCCTTAATTATGGCGCTGGTTATTTTTTTCTGTTCAAAATCAACGATTTCGCCCGACCTTTTTCTAATTTGGGAAATAGTTTCTGACATAAACTAATTCAAATCTACGAATGACTTTCAAATTCACGAATATTCGTAGATTTGAATTTTATTTGTAAATTTGGGTGTTATTTCTTATTCACTCTTTTTTTACCGTCAGTTTTTAAAAGTTTATTCAGTTCTTTCCGGAAAGTCTGGGCGTCTTTAAAAGATTCGTAAACGGAAGCGAAACGGATATAAGCGACCTGGTCCACTTTTTTTAAATGCTTCATTATAATCTGGCCGACCTGGGCCGAGGTGATTTCATCTTTTCTTAAGACCTGGATGTCCCGCTCAATAGAATGGATAAGTCTTTTAAATTTATCATCCGTCACCGACCTTTTCTCTAAGGCCTTTTTTAAGCCCCGGATTACCTTCTCCCGGTCGTAAGATTCTTTCCGGCCGTCCCGCTTCACAATCATTAAGTCCAAAATTTCCATTTCTTCATAAGTGGAGAAACGAAAACCGCATTTTAAGCATTCCCGCCGGCGCCGGATGGATAAACCGTCTGTTGCCACTCTGGAATCAATTACTTTTGTGTCTAAATAATAGCAAACCGGACATTTCATATAATAAGGTTAGGATAATAAAGCCGAATTCTTTGTAATTTTTAACCAAACAAAAAACACCTATTTTCAATCCATTTTCTTGTCTTTATCTCCCTTTCAAGGTTCGTTAGGTGTTTTTAGGGGAAATCGATATAACCATATTTAGTGTCTGCTCTATCCTACCGACCACTACATATTGTATATACTTATATTATATACCCGCGCTTAAAGCTTGTCAAGCGGCCATAACTTATCTAATTTTAGACCAATTTCTAAAGAATATTTACCCATCTTTCGCCAAGAATAATTTTTTCTAAAAAATGGGCTGTGGATAAGTGGAAAAATACCCGCCTCTCCCCTAAAAATGGAACGGCCGAATATCTTTAGCCGGAAAAATCGCCTTGACAAAAGAGGAAAATAAAGATAAAACATAGTTAAACAAGTAAAACTCCGCAAAAGGGGGAAACATGAAAAAATTATTCGGGAAGAAGTGGGAAAAGTGGCTGGCGATAGCTTCCACCATGGTCGCCATAGTCTTTATCATCTTCGTCATATTATCTCCAGTTATCAAGCTCTTCATGCAAAAAGATCGTGAAGAGGAAATAACCTGGGTTGGATGACCCAAGGAGGAAGAAGTGAAAAGGAAGAAAAAAATAAAAATAATTCTTCTTGTTTCTATAGGCCTGCTTCTTGCTATTCTCGCATTCTGTCCCAGCAATGGGCAGAATGATTCAAAAAAAATTCCGCCCGAGTTGAATACGGAGCAGGCCGCTCCGGCCCCGGCGCCCTAATAACCAGGGTGCCAATCAATTCTACAGAAAGGGCTGCGTTCACCGCGGCCTTTTTTATTATGCCCTCTCTAAGCAGGCGGCGAGGCCAGAAATATTCATATATAAAATTAATTGAATGCTTTAATTCGTAGAATTTGTAGTAAAAAAGGAGAGAACGAATAAATTCGCCTCTCCTGTGTCACTTAAGTATGCGTTCCGCAATAGCTTGCACGTGTTGAGCGCCTTGCTTAGGCATCTGATTTATGAGACTTCTTGCCCCTTCCTTATCTCCGCCCCGCAAAGCGCGGCGCGCAAGAAGAAAAAGAGCGGTTGCTCTTGTCTCGTTATTAGCCGCGCGATTCTCGACAGCAGCCCTCAAGACCTTTTCGGCTCCCTCACCATTCTGGAGGTTCAAGTTGGCCGCCCGGATAAATTCGGCTCCCGGCTCCCATCCTTTCCCGAGTTTTTCGGCAGCAGCAAGAGCTGTGTTTAACCATTCGTCCCAACTCTGATGCGACCGATTAAGCCAAATGCACGCCAGGATCATATGCACCGGGCAATTGCCCTGCACCCACTGCACCTGAAGTTCCGAACCACGTAACGTCTCGGCCAGCCGTGCAAATTTTTCTTCCAGACTGGAAAAAATCGTTCCCAGTTCTTCGGAAGACCGGTCGACAAATAACCCGTATTTAAGGCGGTAAACCGCTGCCAGGAACAGAGAGATCGCGGCCGAGGAGGATCCACGGCCCGCTTCTCGCGCCGCCCATTCTTGGGTATCAGCCGCGAGATCAAAACGGCCAAGGGCGTCATAAAATACACCCATATGATAGAGAAAGAGCTCCTGACAGCGTTTCTTTCTCGTGCCTCTTGGCAAAGCCGAAATGGCAACCTTCAAAGCTTCTGAAAGCCCATTAATAAGCTCCTGCCGTTCCTCGTCAAGAGGACGAAGCCGCTCGCCTCGCAGAATTGCCAGCATTGCCAATACTTCCATTTCCGGCAAACCTTTAACTTCCTCAAGTACCCTTCTCCCTATTTCCGCGTAGGCAGCCGGATTATCATACTTACCCAACACTAAGGCATCAACAAATCTGGTCAGAAGAGAGTCTGTCCACCATCCCTCCCGCAAATTTTTGCGCTTAGGCACAGTCTTGTCCGTTTTTGCTATAGTGACCACATGGTCAACTAAGGTGCTAATGTCAAATGACATGGCAACCGGGGTGCTTATTTTAAATGACATGCTGGCCCCCTTGTAATCCGCGAATTTATCAAATGAACATTCTATAGTTCTATTTCATATTTTTGTTTTTATCCTACCCTATCATAAATTCTACCCTCTGTCAATTAGAACTCATGAAAAATAGGGCAAACTCTTGCCCTATTTTTCATATATTTCAAATTTTTTCTTTTTGCTTACACGGTTCAATTTTGTCCGCCTGTCCGCATCAGTCCGTATGAGTCCGCTTCTTAGAGCATCTTTCGCCGGATAAAAGCTGGAATGCCTAATTCATCATCTTCCTCCGGCTCTTCTTTGGCTTTCTTACTGGCTGGTTCGGCCTGGGCCGCGCGCAAAGGAGAAATCTTGTTTTTTTTCTTCTCTTTCTTTTCCTGCTCTTTTTCTTCTTCCTCAATAAAGGCGTTAGGCGTGTAAGGCCTTTCGCTGCCGGTTTTTAAAAGTCCCTGGCCCCGGCCGTTAAAGCCGGTCGCTACGACCGTTATTTTTATTTCATCTTTCAATTTATCATTAATCACCGCGCCGAAAATAATTTTAGCATCCTCGTCCGCCGAAGCCGTAATAACCTTAGCCGCTTCATTAACTTCGTTCATGCCCAGACTCGGACCGCCGGTTATGGTAAAGACTACTCCCCGCGCGCCCTCAATCGACATATCAAGCAAGGGCGAACTAATCGCCGCCTTAGCCGCTTCAACCGCTTTGTTCTCGCCCGAGGCCTGGCCGATGCCCATCAGAGCCGAACCGGCGTTAGCCATCACGGCTTTAACATCGGCGAAGTCAGCGTTAATAATTCCGGGCACGGTGATAATCTCGGCAATCCCCTGAACACCCTGGCGCAGAACATCGTCAGCCACCATAAAAGCTTCCAGGAGCGAAGTTTTTTTATCTATCACTTGTAATAATTTATCATTGGAAATTGTAATAATCGTATCAACCTTATCCGCCAGTTCGGTAAGCCCTCTTTCGGCAATATTTTTTCTCTGCCCGCCTTCAAACTGGAACGGCTTAGTCACAACCGCGACAGTCAAAGCGCCTAAGTCTCTGGCGATCTCGGCGACAATCGGCGAAGCGCCGGTGCCGGTCCCGCCGCCTAAACCGCAGGTAACAAAAACCATATCAGAATCTTTCAAAATATCTCTGATTTCATTCTGTGATTCTTCCGCCGCCTGTCGGCCCAATTCTGGGTTCATTCCGGCGCCCAGTCCCCGCGTAACCGATTTGCCGATATGAAGCTTCTGACTGGCTTTGTTATAATGGAGAGCTTGGACATCAGTGTTAATAGCGACAAATTCAACTCCCTTTATTCCTCCCTCCACCATCCTGTTAATAGCGCTGCCGCCGCCGCCGCCAACTCCGATTACCTTTATTTTGGCGAACGTTTCCGCGGCTGGTTTTACTTCTGCCATATAGTTAGTTAAAAGTTGTAAAGTGGAAAGTTATAAAAACTTAAGACTTTATAAACTTTATAAACCTTTTACTAACTATATTATATAATGCCACAAAAAAAATGGCAAGACCCCCTCGTCTTTGCCACCTTTTAAGCTGAACACATTTTTTATACACCCTGTTCAACGTTCAACGCGTTCGTTAATTTTTTTTAACCACTTAACCCTTAGCTACAACTAGCTTTGAGCTTTTAGCGACTGACTTTGAAATAAAACTTTACACCTACCAAAATCCCAATGACCAAGCCCAAATTTCCAATAAAGCTCCAAATCCCAAGCCAAAAAATTATGATTTAGCAGAAAAAACCTTGAAGTATTTTTTATTTGGGATTTTACCTGTCCGCTCGCTAGCTTGCTAGGCAGGCGGGTTGGAAATTGGGATTTAGAACTTTGGATTTTTAAGATTTTAGCTCGCAGGCAGGATTCGCCTTAAGGGATTATCAAAACGTTTAGACCCGTAAGAAGCTAATTCTATTACGGGATAAGGGAAGAAAACCATTTTTTCATCTTCTCCACCGTCTTATCAATCGTTTCCCCACCCGGCCATTTACTTCTTTTTCCGCCGACTAAGTGGTCGCCCCAGACGACTAAACCCAAAGCGGTTAAGAATTCTAGATCATTAACCTTATCAATTACCGTCCTGATATTTTTCGCATTGCCCAGGCAAACCGGCAGACGTAATTTCTTTTTCCCGACTTCCACTAAGTCCGCCAGCTTAGCCCCGCCGCCGACTAAGAAAACTCCGGCCGGCAGCATTCCGGACCGGTCAATTTTTTTAAGTTCCTCATCAACTTTCTCAAAAATTTCTTCCACCCGGGCTTCAATGATTTCGGAAATATATTTTCTGGAAACGACAGATATTTCGTCATCAGCCTCTTCTTCTTTAGCCAGCTCGGAAATATCAATCTCGTCTTTCTTAGAAAATTGGTCCGACTTGGCGCTGCCGTATTCTATCTTTATCCGTTCG
Organism: Patescibacteria group bacterium; assembly: GCA_028711415.1. Taxonomy (GTDB): domain Bacteria; phylum Patescibacteriota; class Patescibacteriia; order Patescibacteriales; family JAQTRU01; genus JAQTRU01. The sequence goes on from JAQTSG010000017.1 coordinate 6,359, forward strand.
GCTAGATTTATCGGGCAGCGCAGGCCGATCGCTATGTCGGAAGTAATATGTTCGGAACCGATGGGTAAAATCGCCGTATGTAAAAGTTCTCCTTCTTCATAAACCGCCAGGCCGGTCGTGGAAGAGCCGATGTTAACTAACGCTACTCCCAATTCTTTTTGTTTGCTGTTAATCACGGCCTCAACCGCGGCCAAAGGCGACAAGACTAAATCTTCTATGTCAAAACCGGTGCGGTAGATAGCCTTAGTTAAATTCTTTATCTGGCTGGAAAGTCCCTGAATAATCAAAGTCTCCACTTCCAGCCGGATGCCGCTCATACCGATCGGATCTTTTATATCCTCCTGGTTGTCAACGGTAAACTTAACCGGAATAACGTGAAGGATTTCGTAATTAGGGGGAACGGACATAGCCCGGGCGGCCTCAATCGCCCTTTCCACATCATCTTCGCTTATTTCCCCGTCGCTTTTGCCGACCGCTACTACTCCCCGGCTCTTAGTCGCTTTTATGTGCATATCATTAATGCTCACCCAAACACTGTTTAAAGGCACACCAATCAAACGCTCGGCCTTTTCCAGGCAGGCGGAAATAGAAGAAGTGGCGTCTTCTATGCTATTAACTATCCCGCGGTTAATGCCTTCCGCCGGAGCCGAAACCGCTCCGATTATTTGCAATCTCTCCCCTTCTCCCTCATTTACTCTCTGGCCGACTACCAATCTTACGGCGGTTGAGCCTATGTCTAAACCGGCAATTACGTCTTCTTTCATATGTTTATAATGCGAATCTACGAATATCTATCCGAATGCTCCGAATTCTTATAAAAGCATTCGGGACATTCGGATGTAATTCGGGTTAATTTGGATTATATTACTATTATACTAAATTATTCTTTTTTTGCCAACTAAAAAAGGCCTAAATACCAATTAATTATCTTTTCTCCCCAAAAAACCGTAAAAATCGTAGCGCTCGCCAAAAAGACGCCAAAAGGAACTTCTGAATTCCATCTCTTCCTTTTAGAAATTATAAGACCCAGGCCGATAACCGAACCGATAAAATAAGCAAGAAGAATCGCCAAAATTAAACGGCTCGGGTCGCCTAAAGAAAAACCCATAAGAAGCCCCAGCCGAATATCGCCTCCGCCAATCCATTTTCCCCGGGAAACAAGGAACTGAATAAGGAAAAATCCGCCGCCAATGGCTGCCGAGATCACTAAATTTAACCAGCTTATTCCCAGCGCCAAGTTAAGAATAAAAACTATCAAGCAGGCAGGCAGGGTAATTTTATCTAAAATTAAATACCAGCGCAAATCATAAATAAAAATTACCGTCATTACGGCGACAATAAACCAATCTCTTAAAGTTAGAATTAAGAATTTAGAATTAAGAATTAAAAATAATCCATTATTCATTATTCCTGATTCATTATTCAAAAACGCTATTAAAAATAAAACTCCGGTCAAAAATTCCACAATCGGGTATTGTATAGAGATTCTTTTTCGGCAGTGCCGGCACTTTCCTCTCAATAATATAAAGCTTAAAACCGGAATATTGTCGTACCAGGCAATCTGCTGGCGGCAGGCCGGACAATAAGAGCGGTTCCACATCCCTTCCTTTTTATAAAGACGCCAAATTAAACAATTTAGAAAGCTCCCAATAACTAAGCCAAAGATAAAGACAAATACTGACCAAACGTAAATCATAAAATTATTTAGCTAAAACTATTAATTTATAGGGCCAACGGATAATTTTTAACAAAAATAACTTTGATTTGCCGTAATGCTTTTTATAAAAATAATCCTGGGAAAAATAATAATACTTTTTTCTGGTTTTATTGTCTTTCAAACTTTTCCCGCCCAAATGGACTACTGAAATTGACGGCAAAACCGCTACTTCATAATTAATATCTCTAACCCGTTTGCAGAGGTCAATATCTTCAAAATACATAAAAAAATTTTCATCAAAGCCGGAAATCTTCTGAAAAACATTTTTCCTGATAAAAAGAGCGGCGCCGCTTACCCAGTCAACAGGCAGAATTTTATTTTCTTTAGCAAAAATTTTCCTAAATTTTCTGATAAACAGGTTGGCAAGGTTAGGAAATCGGCCGTAAGCCTCTGGCTGCTTATCCCCGCTTAGCAAGATTAATTGCGGCGCTAAAATACCAATATTTTTAGAGGAAGAAAAAATTTTTTCTGCCGGTGCTAAAATATCATTCCTAATAATTGTATCACTATTTAAAAAGAAAAGATATTCTCCTCGGGCGGTTTTCGCGCCTAAATTATTAGCGGCGCCAAAACCGATATTTTCCTTATTGGCGATAATTATTATCTGCCGGCCGAAATTTTCTTCCAGCATTTCAAGGCTGCCATCTCCAGAATTATTGTCAATTACAATTATTTCAAAATTTTTCCGGCCACAACTCTTAAAAATTGAGGTTAAACAATTTTTTAATAACTCCCGGGTATTAAAATTGACAATAATTATTGAAAACATACGGTTTTATCCCCTCTCAAAATAAAAATGAAACGTTTCTTCTTTTAAGGCCTTATCTAAATCTAATAATTCGTCCGCGCTGATATCGGCGTAACAAAATTCATAAACGCCGTTGATTTTCCTCCCTAGATAATAATATATTCTTCTCAATAACCGGTTTTTGCCCAGCATTAACGAGGATCTGTCCCGGAAAAAATATTTAATTTTAAAATTATTTTTTTCCAGCTCCCTCACGAGCCCCAGTCCGGCATCTTCCAAAAAGCAACAATGCAGTTCCATAAATATTTTTAACGGCCTGCCGCCGGCTAAAATATGCTTCATTCCCTTTATAATCTCGGTTTCGTAGCCTTCAACATCCATCCTGACAACATCGGGATAATCCTTGCCTTCAATAAAAGAGTCTAAAGACATGACTTTTACCGGAATCCTCCCGGAAGAATTATTATAACCGCGGCAATTCATAGAGCACCAATTGCTTTTATCAGAAGAATATATATAGCCATTCCTGTCATCCCCGCCGATAGCGAGATTATAAACCGCGATATTTTTATAATTATTTAGGCTAATATTTTTTACTAAGTTTTTTACATTATCCGGCACTGGTTCAATGGCATAGACCTTCCCCTTATCACCGACGATTCTCGCTTCCAGCAAAGCGTAATAACCGATATTGGCTCCGATATCGTAAATGATGTCGCCGGGCTTTAATATTCGCTTAACTAATTCGGTATGAAAAGGCTCGCGGTTGCCGGCGGAAAGCAGGTCTTTCGCTATGCCGGGGTCAGCTAAATCTAAACCCATCTTGCTGCCATGAATTCTTCTGATTATATGCTCATCGTTAAAAACAAACTTTTTTTTCGCCGAATAAATTAGAAAATCATATAATTCTATAAGATGGCGAAGAATAAAAAATATTATCCTGAAAAAAAAGGTAGCTAAATTATCCGAAATAAACCTTTTTTTCGTTTTGTCAATAAATTTAAAAAAACTCATTTTATTTTAATTGGTTAATAAGCGATTTTATCTCGTCGTTTTCCGGAGATAATTCTTTAGCCTCCTCCGCATACTCCATGGCCCTAACCCTATCGCCCTGCTCCTGATAAAGCAAAGCGATAGCCAGTGGCCAGGCGCTGTCTTTCGGATTAAGCCGGTATCCTCTTTCGTTATAAGAAATAGCCCTGCCTAAATCTCCTTTTTTATAATAAACATCAGCTGTTTCTTTGTAAAGACGCGGGTAATGTGGGTCTAATTCCAAGGCCTGTTGATAATAATCTAAGGCCATATCCCAGTCTTTTTTAAAACTGGCGGTAAGTCCCATCATTTCAAACAAGCGCACTTGCTCCGATTTTATCTCTTCTCTGTGCTCATTATTAAGGTAAGGGCTGTCTAAATCCGGGAAAATGGCGGCCGCTTTAGCGAAATTAGCCATCGCCTCTTCATAATCTTTCTGCCAAAGCCTCATTCTGCCTAAATCCTCGTAAGTGGTGGTAATGAAGGGATTTATTTTAATTAAACGCCCGTAATCTTCTTCGGCGGCGTTATAATAAGCCGGGTCAATATAATAACCGAACAGGGACTTAGCATGGGCGATATGGGTCCAGGTGTAAAAGCTATATTCCCGCGGGCCGACAGAATTAGCCATGCTCATAATATTATTATATAAATCAAGCCGGCTTTCTTTTGAGGCAGCCGAGTCAAAACAATTTAAATTATAATAAATATAATGTTCCTTATAAAAAGTGCTCATCGGGTTTAATTGCACTACTTTTTCCATATTGTCCAAAATCGCCCGGCAATCTTTTTTTATTTCGGCTTTCTTCACCTTCATATAGTAATAATCCGCCCGCCAGGCGTTAATATTATAATAAAGGATCAAAATTGCGCTTAAGAAAAATAGCGTAAGCCAGATTAAGATTAAGGAAAGAGGGTGAAAAAATTTTTTCCCGCTTCTATCTAGAGTTTCCGCCGGGGAATAACTTAAAAAAGCCCCAGGGAAAGTAATAACTGCCAACAGGGCCAGCAAAATATAAAAATAAACGTAGCCGACCGTTAAAGAAAAACTAAATAAATTATTAACAAAATATCCGCTCAAAGAAGTTAAAATAGCGACCACCAGCCAATATTCTTTAGTCGCCGGCGAATTTTTTAAATATTTAGCTGTTGCCGAAAGAATATAACCCAGAAATAAAGCGGTTAAAACCAACCCAGCTAAACCAAACTGCAAAACCAAATCAAAAATCAAATTATGGGAACGGTCAGGAAAAGCATTTATTTTTTCATATACTCCCCACTCCGGCCGGTAATATTTTACAAAAACATCAGCCAGCGTCTCCGGCCCATAGCCGAATAACTTTCTCCCTTCGCCGGCCTGCTTAAATTCCTGCCAAGCCGAGCGCCAATAATAAAGCCGCGCCTTATTTGAACCCGCTCTTAAATCAAAAGCACTCTTTATCCGGCCGGAAATAGAAACGCCCCTTTCTAAAGAAAAATCACGATGAGAGTAATAAATCCCGAAGGAAAAAGCGGACAGGATTATGAGGAAAATGAGGCCGATTGAAACCAAAAATGTTTTCTTAAAACCCTTGGCCCAGAAAAATAGAAGCAGAAAGACAAAAAGAGAAACGGCCAATCCCAGCCAGGCCGCCCGGCTATAAGAAAAAACGAGGCAGGTCAGCTGGGAGAGTATCAGAACAAATAATAAAAAACGAAAAATAAAAGACCGGCAGATAAAGATTAAATAAAAAACGGTAAGCGGAATTATTATTATTAAATATTGGCCTAAAAAATTCGGCTGGCCCAGGGTAGAAAAAATCCGGCCGGTATAAAGGGCTTTCTCTTTCCAGTCCAAAGGATCAAGGTTAAAATACTGTAATAAACCGTAAAGAGAGACAAAAGACGAGGAAATAATCGCGACTGCTATAATTTTTTTAATCCGCGCCCAGCTCCTGAAATTTACGGCCAGCAAAACAAAAAACAGCCAATAATGAAGGAAATTATAAAAACCCTGCTGCCGTCCGCAATTTCCCCAGAAACTTAAATCCGGATGGAGGGAAAAGTAAGTGGAAACAAAGAATGATAAACCGAGCAAAGCCAGTAAAGAAAATAGCTTCTTAAAAGGGCGCCAATGGCCAATTCCCTTAATAAAAACTCCGGCCGCGAAAGCTAAAAAAGCGATGGTTAAAAGGATCCTAAAGACCACTGATTTATTAAGTTCAAAGGCATTAAAATTCTCCTGAACAAAAGCGAAATAAATAGGAACAAGAAAAACTATGCCCGAGAGAATAATTTCCTGCAGATAATCGCAAATTTTTATAATTTTATTAATCATGCTTTTAATATCCTATAAATTACCTCGCCAGCTGGCGAATTACAAATTTAGGAAGACTGAATAAATATTTTATACCATATTTATATATTCGTGCTAATTCGTAATTCGTAGGCTCATAATTAGTATAACATTATTTTTTCCTAACAAAAAACTCCCAACCCCAGGGGGATGAGAGTTTTTATCTAAAACTCTAAAGAATTCCTTCTAATCGTCGATTCCAGCTGGAGTAGCGTAATGAGTGCCGGCATCCAAGCCGCCAGTCGTTCCGCCCAAGCAATAAGTAATGTGATAAGAAATGCCGCCAGTGCCATCCTGGTCATAATCGTATTCAACATTGGGGCAAGCGGGATCGCCATCAGCTCGCGGAGAAGGATTGGATGGTAAAACCGACATATAGGTAGTGCCACTATAAGCAATGGAACCAGTAGACCAAGTTAACGCTGCGGGATAAGAGTTAGCATCGTTATAATACAGCTCTAAAGCAGTCTGAACCTGTTTTATATCAGATACCCTCTTGGCGTCCCTTGATTTTTGTCTGGCGTTATTTAGCGCTACTACCGCTAAAGTTGACAATAAGCCAATAATAGCGATAACGACTAATAACTCAATTAAAGTAAAACCTCGTTGTTTTCTCATATTTCACCTCCCCTCTTACTTCCCTTGAGTCATTAACTTAATCCCAGGAATTAAGCCAGTGACCGGGAGAATAATTTAATTTTTAAAATTAAATATTTAAATTTAATCAAATTACTTAGCTCCCAACGGAGTAGCGGTATGAGTACCGGACGTTAAATCGCCAGCGGCTCCACCAAGGCAGAAAGTAAGGCTATAAGTGGTAGAATCGGCCTGGGAATAGTCATAATCGCTATTAGGACAAGAGCCGTCATTCCAGGGGGAGGGATTACTCGGCAAAATTGAGGTATAGGTGGTACCGCCATAAGAAACTGACCCAGTACCGAAAGTTAAATCCGCCGGATAAGCGCCGGCATCGTTATAATACAACTCTAAGGCAGTCTGAATCTGCTTTATGTCAGATACCCTCCTCGCGTCCCTTGATTTTTGTCTGGCGTTATTTAGCGCTACTACCGCTAAAGTTGACAATAAGCCAATAATAGCGATAACGACTAATAACTCAATTAAAGTAAAACCTCGTTGTTTTCTCATCTCTTTGCTCCTCTTAAATTATTAACTTAAGGCGATCGGGGAATGATTTAATTTTAAGAATTAAACGATAAATATTGAAAAACCACTTATCCACATTATACCATAAAATAAAACAACCCGCAAAAACCTTAGAACTGGCTAGCTAAATTATACATCGGTAAAATTATGGCCGCCACCATAACGCCGACCGCTACGCCCATAATTATCATAATTATCGGCTCCATTAAGGTCATAAGGTTAGCCACGATATTATTTATTTCCCGGGAGTAAAAATCAGTTACCCGGCCCAGAATAACGTCAAGTTTCCCTGTTTTTTCCCCGATCGTCATCATTTGCGAGACCATTTTTGGAATTTCCTCGCTTTCCGCGAAAACGCTGGAAATTGAATCTCCATCCTCAACCGCCTGCGAGGTTTTCTCTATTAAATCCTTATAAATCTCATTACTCACTACCTCGGAAGCGATTTTCAAGCTTTTGGTGATAGTCACCCCGCCCATAATTAAAGTGTTCATTGAACGGGTAAAACGGACCAGATAAATTCTCTGAAACAACTTGCCGAAAATCGGCACCCGAAGCTTTAAAAAATCAAATTGTCTTTTTCCCGCCGGCCTCTTGGTGTAAAATCTAAAACCGGCGGCCAACCCGACTATAATAACAAGAAGAAGCCACCAATAAGCGGAGAGGAAGCCGGAAGTGCCGATTAAAATTCTTGTCGCTATCGGCAGGGTCGCCCCGGTTTCCGTAATAACGCCGGTAAGCTTCGGCACCACGAAAACCATCATTACCACTCCGACTGCCACTAAGCCGGAAAAAACAAAAACCGGATAAATCATCGCGCCCCTGATTTTACTCGTCATATCGTAATCTTTTTCCATCTCGTCGGCTAAATAATTTAAAACTTCGTCTAATTTTCCCGAAGTCTCACCTGACCTTATAACATTAACATAAAAGTCGGAAAAAACTTTCGACCGTTTACCTAAAGCGTCGGAAAGGCGCGAGCCGCTGTCTACTTCATCGGCCACTTCGGAAATGATCATCTTTAGGGCGATATTTTCCGTCTGCTCAATTAAAATTCTTAAGGCCTGTACTAAAGCAACATTAGCCGAAATCATAACGGAAAACTGGCGGGAAAAAATCACTAAATCCTTACCCTTTACGCGGTTTAAAACGGTTAAAAAACTTATTCCTCCCTTGCCTTCCGATTGCTTCTTGATAGTGACGATAGAAAAACCCTTTTCCTGCAAAGTTTCCGCCGCCATCTTTTCATTAACCGCTTCTATCAAGCCTTCAGCCACCTTCTTGTCAGTGTTTATAGCTTTATATTTAAAAATCGCCATAAGTATAATTCAAATTAACATAACGGCATTCAAATACTTCAAATAACTATTTTGCTATCGCTCACCATAAAGATATTTGAAGAATTTGAATAGATTCGTAGGTTCGAATTATGTTTATAATTCGCGGTTAAATATCTAATTTCATTTTTCTCGCCTCTTCCGAGGAAATATCCCCTTTTTTCGCCAGCTCCTCAACGGCCTTTTCCATACTAATCATGCCTTCCTCGCGGGAAGTCTGGATAATACTTTCTATCTGGTAAATCTTTCCCTCCCTGATCAAAGATTTAATGGCCGAATTGACAATTAAAATTTCGCTGGCTAAAACCAAACCGCCGCCTAAGCGGGGAATAAGTTTTTGGACAGTAACGCTGACTAAAACATCGGCTAAATTAAAACGGGCCGCTTCCGGGGAAATTGTCATTTTAGCCGCGTCTAAAATCTTCTCTATTACCCTTATTGAATTAGACGCGTTTATTTCTAAAACTACCAGGGAGTTGCCGGCCGCCAGCTGCAGAATAAGGGGAAGAGCCTCCACAAATTCTTTTCTTATCTCATCAACAAAAACCAAATCAACGTTTTCATCCAGACAGTGCTTTAAACCGGCGACATAGGATTTTACGTCCCGACCAATTTGCCTTTGCTCAATAAGACTTTTCTTGTTAATGAATAAATATTCAATCGGGTCTTCCAGGGTAATAATATATTTTTTTTCTCTTTTGTTAATATCTTCAATAAAAGAGGCAGCCGTTCCCGTTTTACCTGAATTATTCGGTCCGGCGACGATTAATAAACCGGAATCCAGATTAATTTTCTCTTTAAAAGCGGCCGGCAACTTTAAATCTTCCAGACTCCTGATAATAGTCGGGACATACTTAAAAGAAAGAGCGGGCAAATTCTTTTGATAAAAGATATTTACCCGAAAACGGAAATCGCCGCCGAAAGTCTTAACCACCACCACTTCCTTCTCTTCTTTAAATTTTTTCGCTTCCTCTTCACTGACAAAAGATTCAATAATTTTATCAAGCCATTCCGAAGTTAAAATACTCTCTTTTTCCATCAGAATTAATTTATCGTCAACTCTTACTACCGGTTGGCTGCCAACGGAAAAATGAAGACTGGAAGCTCCTTTCTTAACCGCTTCCGCCAATATTCTGTTTAAAAAAATAGATGGCACTTCCATACAAAAGTTAAAAGTCAAAAGTTAAAAGTCAAAAGCTAAGAATCCTTAAAATTCGCAACTTTTAACTTCTTAACTTCATAAACTTCCTACTTGTTTATCAGTTTTTTAATTTTTTCAACCACCTCCGAAGGCATAAAATGGGCTTTTATAAGATAATCATCCGCCCCCAGAGAAAGACCCTCCTTTACCTTTTCTTTCTGGCTTAGATTAGTAAGCAGAATTACGGGAATACGGCTGGTTCTTTTATCCGCTTTTAGGGCTTTTAAAACTTCAAAACCATCCATCCGGGGAAGCATAATATCCAATAAAATCACATCCGGAAGCTCCTTTAGGGCTAATTTCAGCCCTTTTTCTCCGTCTTCAGCCGTTACTACTTTAAAACTTTCCAGTTCAAATTTCGTGTTATACATGCTCAACAAAAAGGGATCGTCCTCTACCAATAAAATTTTAATTTTAGGCGAGCCGCTTGGTTGATTGTTCTCATTAACCATATATTTAATATATTTTATCGCGAAAAATTCCTATTAAGTTAACTCTGAATAACTCGCATAATTTCTTCAATAGTCGTCTCTCCCCGCAAAACTTTTATAATTCCGTCCTGCTTCATGCTGATAAAATCCTGGCTTTTTTTTATATCCTCAAACCGCAAAATTTTATTTTTATCCATTATTATTTCCTTCACTTTATCATTAATATCAAATACCTCAACAATAGCCACCCGGCCGCTATAACCGGAATTGCCGCAACGGGAACAACCGCTGCCTTTAAAGAAAACCGCTTTCTTTAAGTCGGTAAAGTCTTTGATTGACTCTTTCATAATACCGGCCGGTATATTTTTTATCTCATTCCCTATATCAGCCAAAACATCTTCAGGCAGCTTTTCTTCTTTTTTGCAATAGGGGCAGGTTTTTCTCGCCAGTCTTTGAGCGATTATCACGTTAAGGGTGGACCCCAAAAGAAACGGCTCAACTTTCATATCCAGGAGACGCGGCACCGCCCCAATCGCGTCGTTAGTGTGCAAAGTGGACAAAACAAAATGCCCGGTAAGGCTGGCGTGAATCGCCAGTTCGGCTGTCTCATTATCCCTTATTTCTCCGACCATGATAATGTCGGGATCCTGGCGCAGCAAAGAGCGGAGCCCGTTCGCGAAAGTAAAGCCGATTTCCGGCCTGGTTTGAGATTGGTTAACGCCTTGTATAAAATACTCTACCGGGTCTTCAAGGGTGGAAATATTAACCCCCTCTTTATTAAGCATGTTTAAAATTGAAAATAAGGTAGTAGACTTGCCGGATCCTGTCGGACCGGTAACCAGAAGCATACCGTTAGTCTTTTTTATGTTTTCCTTTATAATCCTTAAAGCCCGGCCGTCAAATCCTAATCCTTCCAAAGTCGGAGCGCCGCGGGTAGTATCTAAAATCCTCATCACAACTTTTTCCTCGCCGGTAAGGGGCAGAATCGAAATCCGAAAATCAATTTTTTTCCCTCCGATTTCCATTCTTATCCGCCCGTCCTGCGGCAGCCTGGTTTCGTCTAGCTTCAAATTAGCCAGGACTTTAATCCTGGCGGTTATGGAACTGTGGACGTTTTTCGGCAGGACCAGGGAAGTATGGAGAACGCCGTCTATGCGGTAGCGAACCCGGCTTTCTTTCTGGGTGGGTTCAATATGGATATCGCTGGCCTTGCCTTCCACGGCATGCCTGATTATGACAGAAACGATTTTAGCCACTGGCGCGCTTTTTATAATTTCCTCCAATTCTCCCTCCTCTTCCTTTTTCTTTTTTGACATTTCCTCTTTTTCCTCTTTGGCCCGGGTTTCCAAAGCTTTGCCGATTTCACTTTTCAGGTTTTTATATTGTTTAAAAATCTTTTCAAAACTTAATTCGGAAATGAGATAATACTCTACCTGCAAATTTCCTTCCTTGGCTAAAAAATTAACCGCCTCCATCGCCTTAAAATTTTCCGGATCGGTAAGGCCGACTTTTATTTTATTGTCGGTTTTATCAAAACAAACAATCCGGTAATTTTCCGCCGCCTCAAAAGAAATAATATTAATAACCTCATTACTCACTTCCTTTTCATTAAAAAGATTCTGGTAAGGAAGGCCATAAACCTTCGCTTTAATTTGCACCATCTCTTCGGGGTCAACCAAGTTTTCCCGGACTAAAACATTCTCTATTTTTTCTCCGGCGACCTCGGCTTTTTTCTTTATCTTCAATAAATCACCCTCGCTCAATTTCTTGCTTTCCTTTAATATTTTTAATAATTCATCCTGTTTGCCCATATCTTAAATAATCACCGCTTAAGCCACCGCATTTTGCGGGACAGGCGGGATCCCGTTTACCCCGCCCGAGGCGGTGGCCCTCTATTTAATTAAAATTAAGTGGCGGGATAAAATAATAAAATAAAATGGAAATATAAGACTACCCAGATTTCTAAAGGTTTTTTATATTATTTTGTTATTTTGTTATTTTAATCAGGGACAAAAGGATTCCTTTTGCCGACCATGAAGTCTTCCTCTTCTATTTTGTTTTCTTCTAATTTCTTGAATTTCGCTTTGGCCAGTAAATCTAAATTAAGTAGTTCTTTTTCTATCTCCGCTTCCTTAATCTCTAAACTAACCTCCTTTTTCTCCTGAACGCCCGGTTCCTCTTCCGAGAGAACATCCGGACTATAATCGCCTTGCTCTTCCATCTCCGCCGGCGTTTCTTCCGCGATTATCATCTCTTCGGGCAGCGCCGGAGAATAACTCTTATAAATAAAAAATCCTATTCCTATAAGCATAATAGCGATAGCGGAAATATACATTATTAACTTATTTTTCCCTAATTTTTTTGGAGTTAACATATTTTTTTGCCCCGCGCCTTTTAAACGAAAAATTAAAACCTGACAAAATTTATTCCTTTAAATAATAACTTAAAATAGTAAGTTGGGCGGCGTTATCCACCGGGCTGAAATCCACGTTCACCACGTTCATCAAAATTAAATTATTTTCTATTGAGGCAAGAAGATTTTTCAGACTAAAATAATCAACTCCTAAAACCTTTAACGTAACTTTCGTCTTCCCCATTTCCGGAGGCAGGGAAGCCTCTATCTTTCCCTCGGGCGCCCGGCTTATTTTCTGTCCGCTTTCTTCGCTTGCTTCTCCTTCCAGCCCGATTTTCATAGACTCCAAAAGCAGTCCATTCTTTTTAGCAATCGCGTCTACCTGGCTGAACAATTCCTCAGGCACATCCTTTTTCTTTAAAATATAATCAATCTTCTCTATCTCGCTTGCCTTAACGCCCCGGAAAACCGACACCAAATTTTCCAATTTATCAAGATACTCACGCCTTTCCAGATACTCCTCTTCTCTGCCCGTCTGGCCGTCTTCGGATAATTTGACGACTTTTTCGTATTTTGGCTTAAGCAGAAAAAAATATCCGACAGCCAACACAACTAAAACGCAAAGGACAACCAGCCATTTAAAATATCTGGTTAAGATAATATTAATCTTCTGCTTAATTTGCCCTTCTTCTCCGTTTTTTTCTTTGTCCATAAACTAAAATTTATTTATCCCGCTAACCTCGACTTATTTTATGACCGCCACTCCAACAAAAATAGCCGGGCGGCTTTATTCTTCCGCGGTAAAAATAGCCGGATTTATCACCAATCTTAATCCGAAAGCGACTCCGCCGGCGGCGTTCGCTTCTTGCCCTCCAGCCGCAGAGGTTCTCGCCTCCTCAACGCTGGCTCCTAAAACATACTTGCTGGCGAGAAGTCTCTCCACCTGGGCCTGAATAATATTGAAATTTTTGCCGCTAGCTGTAAGGCCATATTCTCCCTTATTATCTCCCGAAAAGCCGGAATAATAAACATCGGTTAAAGTATTATCCTCTAAAAATTTAAAGAAATTAGTCCAATAAACATGCTGGCTTATCAGAGAATTCACCAGTTTTAATTTTTTTTCAAACACTAAAACTTTTTCCGCTTCTTTCTCAATCACGGCTATCTCTTTGTCTAATTCAGAAAACTTATTGGCGAAATATTGGTCTTCCTCCTCCTT